>JAQGIF010000166.1 GCA_028291345.1 Rhodospirillales bacterium
CTTGGTCATGGCATATCCCTTCAATGGGGTCGGTGACTTCGAACATCACCATCTTGCCATGACCGCCATGCAGGCGCTTTTGCTGAAACTTCCTGACACTATCCCCGCCCGGACCGGCCGCAACGCGCCCAAGGCGGTCATTTTACGGGATGGCACGACTGTTTCGAAGCGGACATTCCGGCTGGTGCAGAAGTCAAACAGACTGTGCGAAAACCTTACCCAGGAGGATTCCGGCGCGGCGTAACGCCTGGGAGGATCCGGTATGTCTCACATCACCGGCCACGACCGATCCCAGACCCTGCTTTTGTCAGAGAGCCTGGATCAAAATGTCGGTCCGGAGAATCCCGTCCGCTGCATCGTTGCCTTCGTCGACGGGCTGGATTTGACGGCGGCAGGGTTCATCCGGGTAGCGTCCAAGCTGACCGGCCGGCCCGAGTATCCCCGTCCGGCTCCGATTGATCATCACATCTATGCCGCCTTACGCTCCTCTATATCGCCGAACAGGAACTCCAGATCGTCGACTTCCAACGCGGCGTTCTGCGCCTCGTCACTCAGCGCGATGCTGGCCAGATGGGCCTTGCGCTGCTGCAACTCCACGATCCGGTCTTCCACCGTGTCGGCGGCGATCAGCTTGTAGACAAAGATTGGCTTGGTCTGGCCAATGCGGTGAGCCCGGTCAGATGCCTGCTCCTCCACCGCCGGGTTCCACCAGGGATCGTAATGGATCACTGTATCAGCGGCGGTCAGGTTCAGCCCGCGTCCGCCGGCCTTCAGGCTGATCAGGAACAGCGGCACCTCGCCGTTCTGGAAGCTGCGGACAGGTTCGGCCCGATTCCGCGTATCGCCGCGCAACTCGACGAACTTCACCCCCGTCTTGGTCAGCCGCGGCTTGATCAGGTCGAGCATCGAGGTGAACTGCGAGAACAGCAGGATGCGCCGCCCTTCCGGAATCATCTCGTCGATCATTTCCATGAGGTCGTCGAGCTTGATGGAGCTGTCAACCAGCCTGGCCGACGGCATCTTCACCAACCGCGGATCGCCGCAGACCTGGCGCAGCTTCAGCAGCGCGTCGAGCATGACGATCCGGCTTTGCGCCACGCTGAGCCCGACGATCTGCTGGCGCACCTCGTCGTGCAGCGTGGCACGGATGGTCTCGTAGAGCTCGCGCTGCTCGGGGGCCAAATTGATCCGCCGCAGGATGGTGTGCTTCGGCGGCAGGTCGGTCGCCACCTCGGCCTTCGTACGGCGCAGCAGGAACGGCCGGATGCGCCGGATCAGCTGCATGCGGCGCGCCTCGTCGTTATTCTTCTCGATCGGCACGCGGAAACGCTTGGCAAAGCCCTTGCGGCTGCCCAGCAGCCCCGGCATCAGGAAAGCGAATTCCGACCACAGCTCCTGCAAATTGTTCTCGATCGGCGTACCCGACAGGCAAATCCGGTGACGGGTTTCCAGCTGGCAGACCGCCTTGGTGGCCTTGGCATCCGGGCTCTTGATCACCTGGGCCTCGTCCAGCACCACCAGATGCCAGGCAAGCTGCTTCATGTCATCGACGTCCCGGGCCAGCACCGTATAGGTGGTGATCACCACATGAATGCCGGCGAGTTCGCCGCGCTTGACATGCCGGTCCAGCCCATGCAGCACGCTCACCCGCAGATGCGGCGCGAACTTGCCGAGCTCCGCCGTCCAGTTGCTCACCAGGCTGGTGGGCACCACGATCAGCACCGGGCGGTCCAGCCGCCCCTCCGCCTGTTCGATGACGATGTGGGCGATGGTTTGCGCGGTCTTACCTAGCCCCATGTCGTCGGCCAGAAATCCACCCAAGCCGTTCGCCCGCAAATGCTGCAGCCAGTCCACGCCGTGCTGCTGATACGGGCGCAGCGTGGCGGTAAAGCTGGCCGGCACCGCAACGGTGGCAATGTTCGCCGCTCCCCGGAAACGCTGGGCATAGGCTTCGATGGCGCTGGCATTTTCCCACCGCGTGGTCAGCAGGTCCTCGAGATCCAGCACGGTGGCGGTCTCGCCGTCCGGCAGCAGCAGGCCGCCGTCGGCGGTCCTGTGGGCGGCGTCGATCAGGTCACCCACGATAGCCAGAAGGCGACGCATCCGATCCGCCGGCAGCTTCAGGATGCGCCCGTCCTCCAGGCTAGTGATCAACTCGCCATCGACGATCTGCGCCGCCTCCATGCCGCCACGATCGATCAACCGCGACAGGATCGGCAACAACGCGACGCGCGCGCCATCCACCTCGATACCGAAATCCAGCGAGAACGAACCGCCCGGGGCATCATTGATGCGCACGTCATAGGCGCCAACCAATTGCACCTGCCGTGGTCCGAAATTGCCCTCGATCGTGTTGCGCCAGCCCTGCGCCTGCAGCGCCGGCACCTGCTCGGTCATGAAGGTCCGCCAGCGTTCCGAGGCATCGCGGCCGCGAAACACGAAGACTATGCGGCCCTTGGCGCTGGGACCCTCGGCAATACGCATCTGGCTGAAACCGGCCTGGCGGATGGCATTCAGCACCACCGCCTCGGCGGCAGGATCGCGGCGAACAAAGCTCTGATGGCCCGGCGCGTCGCTAGGACGGTTCACCCGTACGAACTGACGCTCGTCATCGGCCGGCATCAGTGTGCCGTCATAGTCGAAATCGATCATCAGCGCGTTGACCGTCTGCATTCGGCCGAAATTGTCGGGGCATTCCGCTCGGCGTAGCAGCAGCACCGGCGTCAGCGCCCGTTCCAGGATGACCGGCTCGGCGACCGCCACCGACTGCGGCCGCCGCCCGCCGGGATATTCCTTCCGAGTGGGCACGAAGCGTCGCGCCTCCGGCCTGGCGAAAGTCGGGGTCTGCGGCCGCGCGCGCTCCGCAAACCGCTGGCGAACCGGCGCTTCCGGCTGAATGCGGTGGGCCGCGGTTTGGCGCAGCCGCACCCGCCCCACCGCCCCGCTGGCGCTATCGACATACCAGGGGCCGGCATCGCCGAGGATCACCGCCGATCGGGGCGGCAGATTGGGAGGGACATTGGCCTGGAACGCCCGCTCCTCCCCGGTCACCAGGGTCTTTCCGGTGGCATGCCACCGCCCCTTACCCAGCCGCGCCAACAACCCGAGCACCGACGGCACCGCTTCCGGCGCGATGGCGCAGCGCTCGGCGTCGCCACCGCCCAGCAGCTTGGCCATGATACGGCTGGACTCGTTCACACCCCGGTCGGCCAGGATGCGCCGCGGCGTCGTGGCCTCCAGCCGCCCAGTGCGCTCCCCCACCAGCAGGATCGAGACGAAACAGGCATGCGGCGGTTCACCGGGCGAAAGCTCGAACACCAGGCGCTTGCGTTCCTCGGCGGGGGGGACCCCCAGAGCATCGAGAAAGCTCTTCTGCACCGGCTTGTGTAGCGCAGGAAACCGGTCGAGCGTCGCCAGGAACCCGGCGGCCAGATGCGCGCAGGCGGTCCGGCCGCAGCTGCATTTGTTGAGGAACACCAGCCGGTTCCCCAGAGCGGACGGCGTGATACTGGCGGCATAACGCTGATCCAGGTGCTCAACCATGACGGAAATCGAGGTGTCATGCAGAGTCACCTCCACGGTTCCCAGCAGGATCAGCGACCGGCCCCTGGTCAGCACGCTCGCATCGAATATGCGATTGAGGTCTTTGGACGAAAATTGAGGCAGCATAAGAGCAGGGCAGCCTTGAGATGAATGTGAGCGATCGGTGAAGGGGGGCTGCCTATCAATAGCAGAAGTATCTTCTTGTGGCTGCGGCGGCCGATGATGTCTGCGTGCGCCGTGCCGAGGCCCAGGCGCCGGTGCCGCACCGCTACACCGAGACCCGCTACGGCGCCAAATCCTAGCGCTGCGAGCGGCGCGTGGCGGAACGGATAGGTGCCCGCCACTAGCCTTGAGCAGAACTGCCGCCCGTTTCGTGGTTTTGGGCCGCCGATAACCAATCGAGCGGCTTCGATAGTCGAGTAACGCGCCCTGATCTCCGATCGCGCATGGTCGATAACCTGCGCGACTTGGGCTGCGGGCATTCCTCGCGAAGGTGAAATACAAAGATTTCCTCATCGTCGTCGAAGAACTCGCGCTGCAGGTTTCTGCGCCTGCACTCCAACTGAAGTCAAATCGATGATCGATGCGTGCTGGACGCAAATTATCGCATGGAAGACAATCCCCTTCATCGAGAGTTGGCACCCTTGCCAATCTTGGTCCTTCTGGCGGTCAGGATAATATCGCCTACCTGCAGCTTATCGAGCTTTATTCGCTCATGAATTAACCAAGCGCTCCCATCCTAAGGACATAGGTATAGGTCGTAATCGCACTTTATAGAGCAGATGCCATTGCGGCTGCTTTTTGCATGCTTTCTCCGAAAGCAGAATGTCTGAAATCGGCCCATCTCGGCCGATCAGGGCATTGAAGCATTGCAAGGTTGGGGTCGAGGTTCGAATCCCTTCGCCCGCTCCAGTTTCCTACGATTTATCAGAGGGTTGCATCGCGTTGCGGGGGCAATCCCTGCTTACAGCGGATTAGCGAAGACGCTCTGTAAGCATTCTGCAAGCACGAAAGTCCATTTCATGCGTTTGCGGCGACGCGGCATCGCCTGTTCCGGCTCACGCTGGACCGCGCGCCCGCTCATTTTATTGTCCAGAACATGCCTGCGGAGCAGCGCGTCACCTCGTTTTTGACCTGTCGACTATTGATCGCAAAGCGTAGCGATTCCTTCCTGGCTGGTCGACAAGAGTGTCGTTGCGCGCAGAATAGCGGCTGCTTGCCGCCAGGCCTTGGCGGCACCGCGATGCTGACGAGCGATGGACGGGGCGCA
>JAQGIF010000167.1 GCA_028291345.1 Rhodospirillales bacterium
TCTGCTGGGTGAGCTCGCCCTTCTTGCCGATCGCCTCGACCCGAACCTGGTCGAGCGCACTCAAATCCGCCGCCCCCGCTATCGCTTGCAGCAACCTGTCCCGGAGCGTTTCAAGACCGTGGCCGTAGACGAGTTTCGAATGGGCGTCGCGGAAACCTACGACGTCATCGTCGAGCCGGGCGATGCAGCCTACGCCATTTTTGCGCAGTCCGAAGACCGCACCGGCTTCGCGAGCGGCACATTAGCGCCGCGTGAGGGCATGTCGGCGGCGGTCCCGCCAATGGATCCACGACCGATGCGGGCCATGAAAGATATGGGCATGGGGAACATGGACATGGGCGATATGGACATGAGCTCCAGCCCTAAGGCGCAAGGCCAAATGCCGAGCACGAAGGCGGATGGCATGGCGGGCATGGATATGAAGGGCATGGACATGGCCCGGCCCTCCAAGAACCAGAATGCAATGCCCGGTATGAAAATGGACGGCATGGACCTGGCCCCGACCTCCAAGAACCAGAATGCGATGCCGGGGATGAAAATGGACGGCATGAAGGACATGGATCACGGCCAGAAGGGTGGCATGGACATGGGTTCGATGCCCGGGATGAAAATGGATCAGGGCGCCGTGGCAGGGATGCCGGGTATGTCCGCAAAGGGGAGCAACGCCAGCCCTCTCAATCGCAGCGTGGAGGTCGACAATGTCGCCATGACGCCCACCGATCGGCTGAACGAGCCTGGCATAGGCCTGGATGGCGAGAATCGCAGGATACTGACTTATGCCGACTTGCGGGCGCGAATCCCCGGCGACGATCCGCGTCCGCCATCGCGCGAAATAACGCTCCATCTCACTGGCAACATGCAACGTTTCATCTGGGGCTTCGACGGCAAGAAGTTCTCGGAAGCTGAACCGATTCGCCTCAAGTTCGGTGAGCGGGTCCGCTTCATTCTGATTAATGACACGATGATGGAGCACCCGATTCACCTCCATGGTTTGTGGAGCGAATTGGAAAATGGACAGGGCCAGTATCGCCCCTACAAGCACACGATCACCGTCAAGGCGGGCGAGCAGCTCAGTTATCTCGTGACCGCCGATGAGCCCGGGATGTGGGCCTTTCATTGCCATCTGCTCTATCACATGGAGATGGGCATGTTCCGCACGGTGGTGGTGTCATGAGCGCCGCCCGGCTTGTCGCACTGAGCTGGAGCCTAGCTCTCCTCGCAACAGGCGTCGCGCATGCGCAGACAGTGTCAGCGTCTGGGCAGTCATCAGCACCGCCAATCCAATATTTCGGCGGCAAGCCGCCGGTCATGGATAACGCATCGTTCGGGCATGTCCTGCTTGAACAGCTTGAGGATCGTTGGAATGGGTCCGATCACAGTTTTCGTTACGACGGTCAGGGCTGGTATGGCACGGATTACGACAAGGTCTGGGTCAAGTCCGAAGGGCAGGTTGATGGCCGTGGCCGCTTCGCCGACGGCCAGCACGAGGTTCTTTACGACCGCGCCACTTCGACGTTCTTGGACCTTCAGGCGGGCATCAGAATCGACGCAGACAGCGGGCCCACCCGCGCCTGGGCCGCACTCGGTGTCCAAGGGCTCGCTGTCTATTTCTTCGATGTGGAAGCAACCGCCTACGCCAGCGACCGTGGCGTGGCGGCACGCCTGAAAGCGTCTTACGACCTTCTGATTACGCAACGGCTGATCCTCCAGCCCGAGGCAGAGGTCAATTTCTACAGCGCATCCGATCGAGGGCGTGGCACCGGCTCGGGCCTGTCCGACATCGATGCCGGACTACGGCTCCGGTACGAAATCAGCCGTAAGTCCGCACCCTATATCGGCGTTTCGTACCAGGGCCGTTTCGGCCAGAGCGCCGACTTCGCGCGCAAGGACAACGAAAGCACCAGCGATGCGCGGTTCACCTTCGGTGTCCGCGCTTGGTTCTAGTAAGGGCACTGTCAAGCTCCATCACAGCTCTCGATTGGGCGATCTTTATCCAAAATCTGCGACGTCTTCTGCAGCGGGCACGCTCTCGTATGGAAACATGCAGCCAGCGACATTGAAATCTGTAGAACAGGTGTCTAAGTACAAAATAGAGTTTTGCGAAAGTCTTGTCGCAAAATGGGTACCCTATAAGTATAACCCACAAACCATTCAAAATTCCACGGAGTCGTGTCAGTGATAAATGAAAGTACGTCTTGCGGTGTGTTGTATTATACAATACATACATGATTATCCGCATACAAGTAGTCACATCCTCGAAAAAATACTTTATCATATTTGACTCGCGCTGAGGGCTGCGCTATAGATGCTTTCGATTGCTGCGCCGCAGCATTGCTTCACTTCTAGAAAGGACAGTGCGTTGCCTATTCAAAAATCGAAAGATACCAACGGCTTCTCTCAGATTTTTCCGCAATTTTCGATATCCGGCATTCCTGTGGACCAGCTAGCTTCGGTCAGTCGGCGCAACGTCGAAGCGATTACAACGGTAGCGCAAGTTGCTGTCGATTCATTCCAAGCCGTATTGCGTCGCCAAGTAGAGATTTTCACACAATCGGCGGCTGAAGGGTCGAATGGATTGCAGCATCTGTGGTCGCCAGGCGCTCCCGAAGAAAAGCTGGCACAGCATGCCGACTTCGTTAAGTCATCTTTTGAAAAGGGGCTGGCGAATTTCCGGGATGTATCCGACATCATCGTGAAGTCTAGCGCGGAGGCAACTGATGTTCTCGCCAAACGCGTAACCGAGAGCTTGGCCGAAATGACGGTTGCTCCCGCAAAAGCCTAAGTCGGCGTGCTCGATACGATCGCTGAGGCCTCCGTTCGCCATTCAACAACGAGCGGGGGCGCCCCAGTGCCAAGATCGAGGTCGATCACCTGAGCAGTCTTGAGCACGGCGGCGCCGACGAAGTCAGCAAGCTATGGCCCGAACACAATCAAGCCGAGGTAGTCGATGGGGCGAATTCCGCGAAGAAGTCCACCAAAGTGGGCCGAAAGCTCATCGTTCACATTTCGCCGATGCTGCTGCCGGAATGGGGGCGTTTAAGAAGGACGCACTCGAAAACCATCGCGGTAAGCGCGTTTGCCTAAAAGCGCGTCGTTGTTGTCGAGCCGCAGCATCTGTGGCCTCGCCATACCGGTGAACCCGCCATGCCTGCATTTGCTCACCGCGTGCGGCGTCATGTTCAATCATAGCGTCTTTTTCTTCGACTTATTGTTATTCTGGATACAAGAAAACTCGTCGTCTCCGCCGTTCGCTACTCCGCCGCCCTGGCGGCGGCGCGTGCTTCTTTATCGGCTGCCGTGGTCCATTTCCAACTGCCCGAGGGGATGGTGGGCGTGATGCCGTATTCAGCGCGGATATCGCTGACCCGGGTCGCGACGAGATCACAGTAGGGCAGCATGATCAGCGGGATCTTCCAGTTACGGCCTTGCTGCGCATCCAGATACTCGGCGTCCGGCTCGATCTTGAAGGTTTGGGGATAGAATAGGCCGCTCTTCATCGTGGTCTTGGCCCTGAGATACGTGCCGAGACGATTGAAGGACGCCGCGAGCTCGGGCCGGAAATATATGTAGAGGGCCTGGGCATTGGCCGCCAAGAGCGCGATCTCGCCGGCGTGATCGGTCTCGGAGCCGGTGATCATATACTCGATATGGTGGGTCAGGGTGCGCTCCTTCATTCAGAAGTCGAAATCGGTTGCGACCTTCATGCCCTGGAAAAAGAAGTCGGCTGATAGCCGCTATTGGCCGGGAAGTCATAGATCACCGCGCCCGGCGTACCCGGCGCGCAATCCTTCACCTCCTCGGCCTTGGAGTCGGCCAGCTCCGTCGCTCCAGCCAGGCGGCGAAGTCGGCCAGGCGCTGCTTTTCCTCCGCGAGCAGCCGTAGAATATTCGCATGATCTACTGGTGAAGGATTTGCGCCACCGCTGCGATAAACGCCGGGGGCGGCAAGTCGCCGCCATTCCTAACCGAACACTGTTATTCACTAGTCACTCGGCCATGGTATTCGAGCGATGCACGCCAGCTGCTTTGCACAGTCCTGGTGCGATAATATCGAACGGGTTGGCGTCAGCCGGGAGCGGTCGAGCCTCGGTAACTCCGACCGCTAGGCAAATCTTAGGCAGCGGGAAGGGGGCCTGTCGATCGGCGCGGCACACCGGCACAAACTGGCACACGCGATCGGAATTTCGGCCGATGTCGACGAACCACATGCCTACGCGTTAAGTGTTGCTCCGTGATCGCCCAACTCCGGATCAGCTTGTCGAAGTCAGCCCCACCCGCGTGGGAAGCCTGCCTGT
>JAQGIF010000337.1 GCA_028291345.1 Rhodospirillales bacterium
TCCCGATACGCTGAATTCCAGCGGAGGCCCGGCCGAGCGAACCCGGCCGGCCTTAAATTCGACAGCCTCCAATGCGCCACGGATAACTGCTGTTATGCTGCCTCCCGCATCAGGATCTTTTCCAGCCGGGGTCAACCTGACGAAGCGCGGCGCATCCAGTGTGTCAATTCGCATCCAATTGCGACCCCCTTTTCGCGTCCGATATTGCAAGCGATTTTACACGCGCCCCGTTATGAGTTCTCCGTCAGTGAATAACTCGTGCTCCGGCCTCCGGCCGGGTCTTTGGTGAGGATGCCCTGTCGCACGAGGTCATCAATGTCGCGCAGTGCCGTATCCTGAGAGCATTTTGCGAGCTTCGCCCACTTCGACGAGTTTAGCTTTCCCTCGAATCCATCCAGCAGCCGATTGATGATGTTGCGCTGGCGCTCATTAAGCGCGGCGTCGGCGTAGCGCTCCCAGAAGCGGGCCTTTTCCAGCACATCCGCGAGGATCGTCTCCGCACCCGTCAAGGCGCGATCGAGGCATTCGACGAACCATTCTAGATGCGATGTGATGTCCAGATCACCTTTTTGCGTGTCTTCTAGATAGTCATAGTATCGACTGCGCTCCAGGCGGATTTGGGCGGACATGCTGTAAAAGCGTTGCTTAGAGCCCTCCGACCTGGCGAGTGCCATATCCGTGATGGCGCGACCGATTCGGCCGTTTCCGTCTTCAAACGGGTGGATCGTCACAAACCACAGATGGGCAATGCCGGCCTTCAAAACCGGCTCTATCTTGCTGTCATCGTCGTTGAACCAGTGAAGGAAGGCGTCCATCTCTTTTTCTATCCGCGGGGCGGGCGGTGCTTCGTAATGCACTTGCTCCCGTCCTTTCGAAGTTACGGACACCACCTGCATCTGCCCGACTTTGTCAGTGCGCCAGCAGCCGACTTCAATTTTCCGTTGTCCGCTATAGCCGGTTGGAAACAGCGCGGCATGCCAGCCGAACAGACGTTCCTTCGTCAGTGGGGCTGCAAAATTCTCGGTCGCGTCGAGCACCATCTCAACGACACCATCAACGTTACGATCCGGCGATGTGAGCTCCCCTATGTCGATCCCAAGTCGGTTGGCGACGGAGGAGCGCACTTGCTCGCGGTTGAGCGTTTCTCCCTCGATCTCGCTGGACTTTAGAACTTCCTCGGTTCGGCTGTTTAGCGTCGCTTCCTCGCGAAGCTTAAAGCCAAGACCTTCCATTCGACCGACCAGACGCCCCTGCCGATGGCGCACCTCGGCCAGACGATCGTCGAGGCGTTCGCGGCTCCAACGAAAATGGGGCCAGTCTTCAATATCATAGATATATGTCGCCATTCTCCGCATCCTTTGCGGTGAATATGGCTGGTTTTCTCCGCATTGCAAGGATATTCACCGCACCGCATGCGGTGAATAGGGGCGGTAATCTCCGCAGGCCGAAGAAATACCCCCTTTTTGGGCTTGGAGAATTCTACTCTAAACCATCAATCGCGCTATCGCCGGCTAGCTTAGTCCACGAGGTTCATGGCGATTCTCATTTCTAAAGCGGTGGCACGCATAACCCGCGTGCGCTTGCTGGGCCTATATCGCGAGGGAAAATAGACAGGAAGCATGTATAGTGTGTATGAGCGCCTTTGCCTTGAGTCCGCGCCGTGTGTATCCATATGCGCATGAATAGCAAGGACATCATTCGCGCCCTGGACTAAGACCAAGGCGGTTAGGCTGAGGTAGCCCGCAAGGGTAGCCCCGCTCAATTCAAGCACCCGGCGAAACCGGGCCGCGTGACTGTTCCGCACCTGCGCAAGGATTCCCAGTCGGCACGCTCAAGAACATCGAGCGGCAAGCTGGATTTAAGTTGAGGTAGAGATGACCAAATATATCGCCCTTCTCCGCAAGGATGCGGATAGCGACTTCGGGGTCGAGTTTCCCGATTTTCCCCGGTGTGTCACCGCTGGATCGAGCCTTGAAGAGGCTGGCCGCTTCGCCGAGGAAGCCCTGCGCTTCCATGTGGAAGGCATGATCCAGGACGGCACCGCGTTGCCCGCAGCGTCGACGCTTGACGAAATTCGCGCCGACGCAAAGAACCAAGACGCTAGGGCCTAACCTTTGAAATCGCTATAGTGAAATTGGTGCACCCGGCGGGATTCGAACCCACGACCCCAGGATTAGGAATGTCGCCGACCACTTTGCACAACAATAGCTTATCGTTGGCGGGTGACCATGTGGTGACTGTAAGTACTTCTGGGACCCCTGGTCGCCCTAGGGTGTGAAAGTTCTTCCTTCTTTCGTTAACCGAAATTTCATCTGTCTGCCGGCCCTTTAGGCCCGATCGCAGTATGATTCGACCGAGTGCCGATTGACGGGCATGAGGCGTATTGCCCCGAAGATCGAGGTTGCGCTCGGCTGAGGCTGGTAAAATCGGAGCCTGAGACACCGGCAGGAAAAAGGGGGCCGGAACCCCCTTTTAGAACGCCGCAAAGCGGCGTAACCGAGAACGAGAAGCGACTACGCTGTCCCGCTAGAACGCCTAGCCTTAATTACTCACGGTCACTGCAGGGGGTGCCGGACGGACCGCAGCAGGAGCGGCCGGGGCCGGAGGAATTGCGCTGGACCCGCCAGTTGGCGGCGCACTCGGCCGAGCTTCGGCGCGAGCCTGATAGCCCTTTTGAACCGGCTGGTAGCCCTCTGTCAGCGGCCGGCCGGCCTCAATCTTTACGAAGTCCGATTCGCGCATGATGCCCTCAACTGCGAAATTCGATAAATGCGATTTGCGATCCTTCGATATAGGTTCCACGGCTTGAGGGGACTTCCTGCCATGGTCCTGTTTCCGGGATCGTGAACGCCTTCTCAAGATATAAGTCTTTTCTGTCGTCAACAGAAGACGCCATTGAATCTTCGCCGAAAAACCCCGCTAATTTCGTGCCGTCTGTCAGGGTTACAATGAGATACAACGGGTCTTCCAGGCCGAAAATCCAATCCCACCCTGTCGGGATAGGACTTATCGACCGCAGGCCGAGCTTGCCCGCTACCCATTTTGTGGCCCTTGCTTGTGACAGACGCGCAGAAATCAGGGCGATGATAATCGGTGCGACAAAGATAATGCCCAGCCAGGTGATCCCGCGCGCGATCGGGGAGCTTGCGAACAGCGCCCCTATCAGTAGGAGATAGATGATCGGAGAGCACAGGCCGTAATTTAGCGCGGTGCCGATGAACAGCCGCAGCAGGGTTGTCTCTTTCGAGGTCGTATCCCGAGCAGGTACGAAGGCTGACAGCACCGCATAATAGATGAAACCGGGTACGAAGACCGACACGACAAAAAACAGATCGGCCGCAGTTTCGAATTTCATGATGGTCCTTATCCCTCCACTGGCCCCTTATCTCACGTCACTTGTGACGTAGAGGCCGCAGGTTCGAATCCTCGGACGGGATTGGACTGTCGACTGCCGTCAACGATCTAATCCTTTGTATATCAACGAAGATGACACGACACGGGCGGCATCGGCGATCGCGGCAACCCGCTTTTCCAAAGTGGCATCCCGAGCATCCGTATAGACGGCAATAACGACGGGGCCGCGGCCTGGCGGCCATGCGATGGCGATGTCGTTGGCTGCGCCCGCGCTCTCGGCGCTCGTACCCGGTTTATTGGCGACGCGCCAATCCCGCGGCAGGCCGGAACGGATGCGGCTCCGGCCGTTTTGCTCATTGAGCATCCAGTTCGTGAGGCGCTGCCGCGACGTTGCGCTCAGCACACCGCCGAGGAGCAGGGCCTTCAGCGTTCCTGACATCGCATCGGGCGTGGTCGTGTCGCGCGGATCGTCCGGCAGATTTGAGTTCAGCTCTAGTTCCATGCGATCCAGTCGCGAAACATCGTCACCGATCGCGCGGAAAAAGGCCGTCATCTGCTGTGGGCCGCCGATCAGCGATAACAGCAGATTGGCAGCCGTGTTGTCGCTGACCTCGACTGCTGCAGCACACAGCATTTCCAGGCTGAGCGCGCCTTCATGCACATGCGCGCCTGTCACAGGCGCATTGGACAGGAGATCGCCTTCACCGAATCTCACTTGCCGATCAAGCGACAGCTCGCAGCGGTCGATGCGCGCGAGGACCGCACCAACAAGCGCGGCCTTAAAGGTGGAGCACATCGCAAATCGCTCGTCGGCCCGATGACGAAGGCGCGCGCCGTTAGCGGTGTTGAAAGCGGATATGCCGATCCGACCGCCTAACGCCTGCTCGATCTCGGCGATGCGATCCCTGGCTTGGGCACGCGCGATACCGCTGCCGAGAAACAGAGCTGTGCCGAGAAGGAAATTGCGTCGAAGAAGTCGCATGGGCCAATATCCCGGCCACCCTGCACTTGCGCAAGGCAAGGCCGATTCATGCCCCTTTGCAATGGCGGAGCCAAGCCCTCTCTGCAAAACAACCGGCCGGAACGACTGCGAGTGTTACCGTGCAAATCTCAAAATTCTTGCACCGAATGTCGCGCCTGTGATGCGTTGAGAGTGATATCTCTCATCGCTGTTTCATTGGCCACTACTGGTTCGAACCAAACGCTCCCCTCGAGCCTGCCTCGGAACGTGTGGCCTGCGTTGACTACAGCGTCGCCCGCAATGGACCTCTGGTCGCCTATAGGTTTGACGGGGAGGCAACGTTGTCAGCAGCTGCTTTTGTTGCCGTCTAAACCTGCGGGCGCCATGTTTCAAAACATGTCAATTCCTCCGAATTTCAACCTGAGCCGCGATCGTCAGGGGTGGCTGATACGGTTTGACCAAAAGCGTATGAGTCGCGGCCAAGAGGGTATTTAATCTTGTTGCTATGTACATATAAAAAATATAATACCGACAAGGCTTTGATTTAAATAAGGAATCATGATAAAAATGACCGCGCTTAACGGAATTAAGATAGCATTATTGTCTTCGGTGATATTTTTAGGTGCATGTGCTCCGGCGCAGCCGCTAAATTTCTCAGTTCAAAACGTTCAGGCTAGCGCCGTTACTGTCGATGCAGACCTTCGAGGAATCACGGTAACTCCTGGTGCGCCTAACGAAAGAACAGGCGTTCTCCCTCCCGAGGTCGCAGCGATAACAAATATATGGAAAGAGGCCACCCAAGAGGCACTGGCTCGTGCCGCGATCTTCAATGATGGAAGCAAAAGGCACGTAAATTTAGAAATCAAGATACTGAAATTGGATTCGCCAGGGGCCGGATTTACCTTCCCGACAGATACAACTGCCAGTTATACGCTTGTGGATCGAGCAAACGGATCCATCGTATTCACGCAGCTGATCTCAGCGGAAGGCGAGACCCCATTGAACTTTGCGTTCATCGGGGCGATTCGCGCACGCGAATCGATTAATAGATCGGTCCAGAACAATATCGCGGCGTTTGTGGACGCCGCAGAGCACAGCCCCCTTGCGATCTCTCGTATGCAACCCCCGACATCGTAGCGACAATTGCAAAGCGTTGGCTCGAGTAGGCAGCCTGACAAAGCAGAGGAATCTTGCGCAGGACGGTCCGGGTCAAACCTTTACGGTCGCGCACGACGTGTCACCTGCTACTGAAGCTGTCCAGTCGAGGCCAGTTCCCGGGTCTATCATGCCCTGACTCCCCATGGGTTTAATGCTGGGCCATCAGCTTCAAATCGGCAATGATTTCCGATTTGAAGCTGATTCCGACGCGCGTCCGAGTCAGGAATCACGATCTGAATATCCAGCCTTTCGATCGACTGAGTGTTGAATATTCCCACCGGACGAACACCTCCGCCGGAGGCCGCCTTGCGAGGGTTTCGATTGACGGCGAAGCTGCGCTCATAAGTCAGGTTTAAGAGCGCAGTTAGCAGCACAGCATGAGCCAGGTGACGTTGTTGACCGGCCCGGGACGTCGGCGTCGGTAGAGCGCAGAAGATCAGCGTCAGATATTGGCGGCGGCGTTTGCACCGGGTGCGAGCGTTACGCACCTGAAGCAGATTGGGCCACTCTTGCCTGCGAGCTGAAGCGCCCCGGTGTCAACTTGATGGTGCTCCAGGTCGCTGGGCGTCCGTTCGCGGGCAAAGCAGCTACATGCCTAGTCCTATTGGCCGTTGGCTGTGCCGTCGTTATAGCCGCAATTCGAAGAGCGCTCCCGCGCTGCCGTTTTTTACTGGATGGAAGCCAAGAGCGCCTCGGTCAAGTCGGAAATCATTTCCGATTTCACCAAGCGCCATCACGATGGCGGCCGCCAAGTTGCTAGATATTTCTACCGAGCGGTCGGATTTTTGCCGGACTCGTACCCTCGAGATGCAGCAAGCGGAGTCCAAGGAGGGAACCGGACTTGCATGGGCATTGCCGCCTCTTGCCACACTCAATTTCGGCTTGTCCCCACTCCTTCGCTACATGTCGCAACGACTCGACTACCTTTTGGACTTAAATAAACGCAGAACACAAAAGCCGTTTTCACTGTTATGGAACGTAACGCGCTCCAAGAGGCCGGCCAGGACTTCCTGAGCTGCGGGTTCCGGTTGGGACCTCGCAGGAGCGCTCACGATGTACCGAGTTCCGTTGCTGTCAATAGTTCCTTGATGGTGGCGAACTGCCCCGCCCGCTTGGCTATTGTCGTGGGACTTTCCTGGATAAGATCGTCGTCATCCTCCATGGGGATGTTTTTCTCATGCAGTTCACGTTCAACCCGCGCGATGTGGTTCCTTATTTCAACAGGCGTGAACATCAGCCTCACATGGGAGACAAACCGAGGAAGCTCCCGAGCAAATTCTCGGTGCTCTGCAGCTGCTTCGATGAAGTTCAGCAGCTTTTCTGCAACGAGATAATCGAATGCAGCCTTCAGCCCATAGCGCTGCTTGATGCCTTGGGCCGCTTCATACTGCTCAACCCAGATCTCGTGCATTTTTCGAACGGTCATCAGTGGGGCCTCTCGTCATTCAGGATCCGGGTAGGGGGTTCAGGCCTCTTTCATTTTCCGTCGAGCCGCCAGCCCTGCCGTCATGCACTATAATCGATCGAGAGAATGCGTCACGTCGGGGACGAAAGCCGAAGGAGCTACAACCACCCCTGTGCGCTGAAGGCCGCAAGATCAACGCCCGGCGGCGCGTACCAACCACCTGCGGCATATCGGGCGCCGAGCTTCTGCGCGACATCCTTGTTGCCGTATGGAATCCGAAGCGGCGTGTTAGCCGCCGCTGTTTTCTGTAAGGGAGTTGATCGAGCATCAGCCGCCGGAGACGCTGCCACCTTGGGTTTCCGTGTCCGCTTGGCCGCCGTGGTGGAGCTTTCCACCGTCAATTTCGGCGACTTGCTGCTGGGCTTGGCGCGCGGCTTGATCGGCCTCGCGCGCTGGTTCGATTCCATCCCCGCGGACATGCCTGGCGACGGTGCTTGCTTCCCAACGGTCACATCGCCAGATTTCTTGGGCGCGTGTTGCTGCAGAAATGCTCGGCATATCGATCCGGCCGTCGCGTAGCCCGCCGGCAGGCTGACGCGTTTCTGGCGCGAGATGGTGACTGCAAAACGCTTCATCGCAGGCGTTGGTGGCCGATCGCCACCTGCACCACCAAAGCCCGATCCGAGCAATGGAGGTCCACCCGGAGACGTTCCGTTTTTCAGCTTTCCGATGATACGCTGGGCAACGTCGCACACGGCGTCGATTGCGCCGACCATCTCCTGCTTGCCGACGACGACATCGTCGAGCAGGCATTCAAGTTGCGCCGTCACGCCCGGGTCGACCAGCGCCGGATCGGCTGTTTGAGAACGCCGAACAGCGATAGGCCCGCCTCGGTAGGCACAATATTTTTTCCCTGGGCAGTTAGAAAACCCTGCTTCTTCAGTCCGCCGATGATCTCAGCCCGGGTTGCCGGCGTGCCAATGCCCTTGGCT
>JAQGIF010000346.1 GCA_028291345.1 Rhodospirillales bacterium
AAATCAAGGCATTATACCTTTGTCTAGAGCGCCTACGACTTTTCCCGCGATAGTCGAAGCAGCGGCCAGAAGCTGATCAATGAGAAGCTCGCTGGTGCCGCCTGCTAAGTGTAAATGGGGTCCACATCGGAAACGTTATCCATCCGAGAACCTCCAAACGGATTACATTCGCGTTCCGCTGCCGCCCAGGAGCGGCGTAAAATTGCGATCAAGTTTGGTTAACCTCGCAGTGCCCTCGCGTGCCTGCAGCACCTCCCGTCGGTCCTTGGGCCGAATCATGAGATCGGTTCCGGCCGTGAAAGCGCCATCTATCTCCGACCCGACGCCTTGAGAGCTGCGTTACGGCTTCGCCGATGCCGTCGCTGATATAGGTTTATTTTGGCTTGATAACTGGATGCGGCAGCATCGTATCGGCAAAACCGGAGCGGCGCACCCCATTGTGACGGCAGTGGAGAGCAAGGCATATCAAGTTCGGTGCAGAGATAGCATGAAATCTTCCTGGTTCGATTTCTGTGCGGCGACGATTGATGGTTGCGCCCAGCCGATATCTGATGAAAAGGATACTGTGACTGTCAGTTGATAAATCGTGGGAGATCCGGCAACTTTTCAATGCATTAACATTTAAAAGAAAACGATAACCGATCGGCTGGGCGCTTGGGGCAGGCGGCCCGTAAGTCGGTATAAAGGTGACGGCGCTCATCTGAACACACATAAAGCTCAATTATTCTTAATCTTTCGTGGAGGATGTCTCGAGGCAAAAGCTCCCATGTCTTTCTGTGCCGGCCGGCGATTTGCCGTGCCGATAGAAATTGATTGGAGACTAGATTGCCATGAGCCAAGTCACTGAAGGCAAACAAAAGAGGGGGCCACGCATCCTGGTTGCCGCGCTTCTTGTTACCACCGCCCTGGCGGGCGGCGGCTTTACTGCCGGGATTTTATCCGCCAACGCTGCCGAACCTGCGGCGCCGATCGCTGTTGCCCCGGCAGCCAACCAGCCGGGATTTGGTGACCTTGTCGCCAACGTGAAAAGCGCGGTGGTCAATATCGCGACCACAGAGAAGGTCCAACAGATCGACCCCCGCCAGACGCCGGACTTCAATTTTCCGCCGGGCTCGCCCTTCGGGGAACTGTTCCGTAATTTTCGGCAAAACCAGAAGCCCGAAGCCCAACATGCCCTTGGCTCCGGATTTATTGTCGATCCGGCAGGTTACATCGTGACCAATAATCACGTCATCGATGGTGCGGCCAAGATTACAGTGACCTTGACCGATGGCAGCACGTACCCCGCGACAGTTAAGGGGCGCGACGCCAAGACCGACGTGGCGTTGCTCAAGATCGAAGCGCCGAAACCGCTGCCCTACGTCGCGTTCGGCGATTCGGATAAAGCGCGCGAGGGGGATTGGGTGATCGCCGTGGGCAATCCCTTCGGGCTGGGCGGCTCAGTAACCGCTGGTATCGTGTCCGCCCATGGGCGTGACATCAAATCTGGCCCCTATGATAACTTCCTGCAGATCGATGCGCCGATTAACCCGGGCAATTCCGGCGGCCCGCTATTCGATCAGTCCGGCCATGTGATCGGAATCGACAGTGCGATCTATTCGCCCACGGGAGGCAGCGTCGGGATCGGCTTTGCCATACCGTCCAACATAGCGTCCAAGGTGGTTGCGCAATTGCGGGATCATGGCAGCGTCGAGCGGGGTTGGCTCGGCGTCGAAATGCAGCCGATCACGCCTGCTCTCGCCAAAGCAATGGGCCGCTCCGATCATGATGGCGTGGTCGTCGACAAGGTCGAGCCGGACTCTCCGGCGGCAAGTGCCGACCTGCGCCAGGGGGACATCATTACCGCGGTCGATGGCAACGCGGTGAAGGGCTCGCGCGAACTGGCCATGACGATCGCGACGGTCCAGAAAGGGACGACGGCGAAATTGACGATCTGGCGGGACGGGCAGGAGCGTACTGTCGATGTGAAGATCGGATCGCAGCCGTCGGATAAGGTCGCATCAGTCAATGATGTAAATCCGGAGCATCCGGTCGGTCTGTCGTTGGCGCCGTTATCGAATGATACGCGGTCCCAGCTCGGTTTGGACGATAGGGCGAAGGGCGTGGTCGTGGAAGATGTGGCGCCGGACAGCAAGGCCGCGGAAAGCGGTCTTCAGGCCGGCGATGTCATCCTCAAGATTGACAGCGAACCGGTCTACACTCCACCGGAGGTGTCGTCGCGGATTCACAGCGCCGAACGCGCGAAGAAGGACGCCGTCTCGATATTGGTCATGCGTGATGGGAGCACCTATTATCTAGCTCTTCAGCTTGGCTAAGACGCATCCGGCCGGGAGGCTCGCCTCCCGGCCAAAGGAGTCAGAGTGAAGGTCCTGCTGGTCGAAGACAGCGAACGGGTCGCCGCCTTTGTGCGCAAGGGCCTCCAGGAGGGCGGACATGTCGTGGACTATGCGGATAACGGCCGGGACGGCTTATTCCTCGCCAGTTCGGAACGTTACGACGTCATGGTGCTCGACCGCATGCTGCCGGGCGGCGTCGATGGCCTGGCGATTATTGAGGCGCTCCGCAGAACCGGAAACAAGACACCGGTTCTGATCCTAAGTGCACTGGCCGATGTGCAGGAACGGATCGAGGGACTACGCGCCGGTGGTGACGATTATCTCACCAAACCCTTTGCTTTCGGCGAACTGTCTGCTCGCCTCGAGGCACTCGTCCGGCGCTCCCAAGCCACCGATTTTCAGCGGATAATCGCTGTGGGAGATCTCAGAATGGATCTGCTATCGCGCAAGGTAGTCCGCGGCGGCAAGACCATCCAACTGCAGCCGCGGGAATTCAAGCTCCTCGAATTCCTGATGCGGCATGCCGGACAAGTGGTGACGCGCACGATGCTGCTCGAGAATGTCTGGGACTATCATTTCGATCCCCAGACCAATGTCATCGATACACATATCAGTAACCTCCGCCACAAGATCGACGTCGGCTTCGATCGGCTGTTGCTCAAGACCGTCAGGGGCGCCGGCTACAGGTTAAGTGTCGATGACTAGGCTTTTCCGTTCGGGTTCGGTGCGCCTCGCGTTGGGCTATGCCGGGCTGTTCATCGTGTCGTCGCTGCTATTGGTCGGGCTGCTATGGTGGCGGACTGTCGGCTATCTCGACCGCGAAACCGACGCCGTGATTCTGTCGGATACCAGGGCCGTCGGCGACCGGCTTCGCGATTTCGGCCTTGTCGGAGCGATCGAAACTGTCCAGGACCGCGGCACCAACGGCGACAAGAACGCGATCTACCTCTTGGTGAATCCGGCCTTCGAGCCTCTCGCGGGTAATCTGAGCGCCTGGCCATCGGAAGTCGGCTATACCACCGGCTGGTCTCACGCGGAGATGGTGCATGCCGGCCAAACCCGCGCAACGCGGCTACTGAACGTCGCCATGGCCGGCGGATTTCATCTGCTGGTCGGCCGCGATGTTGAAGATCGCGTCCAGGTTCGGGCGTTGATCTTGAACGCGCTCGCCTGGGCTACGGCTGCGGCGTTGGTAATTGCCGTCCTGGGAGGCATCGTTGCGCGGCGCTCGCTGTCGGCGCGAATCGATGCGATCAGCCGAACGACTGCCGCGATCGTTCAGGGGGACTTGGGACAGCGCGTGCCGGAAGGAGGGTCGGCTGATGAGTTTGATCGGCTGAGCCGGATGATCAACCAGATGCTGGAGCAGATTCAGCAACTGATCGAGGGGGTGCGCAACGTCTCCAACGCCGTGGCCCATGATCTCAGAACGCCACTTGCCGAGGCGCGGGCGCGCCTTGAGGAGGTTCTTCGGCGAAAGCCTCCACAGGACGTTTCTGGCGGGATTGAACAGGTGCTCGATGACATCGACCGGCTTATCGGTATGTCGAATGCGCTTCTTCGCCTTGCTGAAATCGATTCAGGTGTTCGACGATCGGGCTTCCGGCAGATCCAGCTAGCCGAAATTGCGACCGAAGTTGCCGAACTCTACCAGCCCATCGCCGTAGAAAAGGAGATTGAGTTTATTGTTGAAACGTCGGCGGGGCTGACGGTGAATGGCGATCCGTTTCTTATCGCCCAGGCCATCGCCAATCTGGTCGATAACGCAATCAAATATACGCCAGTTAAGGGAAAGATCGATTTGCGGCTCGCAGTGCGCTTCGAGGGTGGTATCGAGATCGCCGTGATCGACAACGGTCCGGGCATCCCGGGTACCGAAAAGGAGCGCGCAACGGAACGCTTTTATCGCGGTGATGCTAGCCGTGGAAAAGCGGGCGTTGGATTGGGGCTCAGCCTAGTCGCCTCAGTAGCCAAACTTCATGGCGGCGCTCTATCTCTCGCCGACAACAATCCCGGATTGATTGCATCGCTCTTGCTGCCGAAGGCGGCTTAAGCGCGGCTACCAGCAAAGGGCCGCTATTGGCGATATCGTTGATTTAGCCGCGATCCGGACATGCTTTCGGTTTTTACAATTTTTCTGAGGTTCTGCGCGGTCGCTGCGAGCAGGAACTGGTTCTTTCTTGCGCGTTGTAAACTCTTTGAAACGGCCGGTGCCGACCCTGGCTGTGTGAAAACGCTCCAGCTGATCTGATGGTGTGACCATTGGGGAGTCGGATGAGACGCTTCATACAGTTGATATTCAAGGTTATGGAAGCGGCTTACTCATGAATCAGGTTATAGGCCTCAGCCCAGCTTGCCTGTGCGGCTAAACATCCTCTCGAGACCGATGGCTTGTCGGTGCCAATCGCGAACCGGAATGGCGGGATAGCCCGCGACGATCTCTCCAGCGGAGATATCGTGAGTCACACCGCTTCCGCCAGCCAACTTTGCTCCCGCCCCGATCGCGACGTGGTCAGCGATGGACGACGCACCGCCAATTACGGCGCCATCGCCGATCGTAACGCTACCCGCGACGCCCGCCTGGCCACAGAGCACAACAAACCGCCCGATGCGGCAGTTATGGCCAATCTGGATCAGGTTATCCAAGACCGTTCCGTCGCCGATGATCGTATCAGCGAGTGCACCGCGGTCGACGGTTGAGTTGGCGCCAATTTCCACATTATTCCCGATCAAGACTCGGCCGAGTTGGGGCACTCGCTGCACACCTTTCGCCCCGGGAACGAATCCGAACCCCTGCGCACCGACGATTGCACCCGAATAGACATGCACACGGCTGCCGATTATGGCATGGCTGACCGTCGCATTCGGACCGATCGTGCAATCATCACCAATCACCACCCCGGCACCGATCACTGCATTCGCGCCGACGGTTGTGCGAACGCCGATTATTGCACCCCTGCCGATTCGGGCGCTGTCGGCGATGCGGCATGCGTCGCCGAGATTGGCGTTTTCGCGATCGTCGTAAAGCCCGAGCGCCTCCTCAACATTGGGATAGAATAGCCATGCGAGATCGGCGAATGCCTGACGCGGCGCGGGCACGTTGATAAGATGGCAGGGGGCTGAAGGACGACCTCGGACAAGATCTGCGTTCGTCACCACGATGCCGGCTTGGGTTTGCTCGAATGCCGGGCGGTAGCGGCCATCGGCAAATAACGCGATCTCCGACTTTCCCGCCTGGTCCAGTGGTGCAAGATCGGTGACATTAAAATCGCGTGGCGCGTTGTGCGCCAGTTGACCCCCGAGCCGGTCGGCAAGGTCACCGAGCGTAAACGGGCCAACGTTAATAAAAAAACGAGCGTCGATCATCGGGCCTCGCGGGGGGACGTAATAGTGGCGTTGTGGGTCTGCCAATATTGTGACTTTTCCATAACAAAAATCTAGTTATACAATAAGTTATTCTATTCTATGGGTTCATTTGGACCTCGCAGTATCGACGAGGGCCTGCTTAGAGACCGTGAAAATCCAATTTCTGCATTTCGAAATGACTTTTACCCCCAGGGCGATTGTCAATGTAACGGGTTGCCTCTGATCGGAACGGTCCAGGCTCTCGAACGACATTACTCAGAACGTGGCCAAATCCGATTTACCAAATGGCCTCTTAGCGCCAGCGCACAGAGCGCGCCGGGAAAGAGGATGCTGCCGCATAAGAACAGCCACTCTATGGCGATGGCGAACTTTCCCTTGGGCCGTCCAACGATGCTGAGGAGCACAACAGCCAGAATGGCAAGGGCATGCAACGCTTGGTAATAACTCCCGGTTTGCAGCCAGCCGATGGGTCTTCGTGTCGGCGACCGGATTAAATCCATGAGCGGCAAAAGCCCGGCATGTACAGAAAAGCCCGTGCTTACGGCGGCCGCTATGATCCAGCCGCGCGCTAGCAACCATTTGCACGGAGCCTCATAGGCTTAGTGGAAGCTGACACCGTGGCAAGTAGACCGTTCACGCGTCGTGCGACATGAACGTTACGCACAAAAATTCGGTTAGGGTCGAACCCGCCTCCGTGCAGGATCTCGCTCAACTCGTCGGCTCCATAAAGTCGGTGGGTTTCCGGGCCGGCGAATTTCCAGCCTCGCATCGTAGCCGCATCCGTCGCATAGATAGAAAGGCACCCGCCCGGACGGAGCACACGGCGAATTTCCCTCAGCACGGCAAGCGGATCGCGCCAGAAATAGATCACATTGACCGCAAGGATCTTGTCGAAGCACGCTTTTGCGAAAGGCAGACTTTCGAACGCCGCCCGATACAGAAAAACGCGTCCTTCCTCAATGGCGGTCTGATTTCTCCTTTCCGCCTGTTCCAGCATAACGGCCGATTGATCCAACCCGCAGATCGTCCCGGCGGGCGTGCGTGAGGCCATCATTTCGATCGCATGCCCTGGGCCGAAGCCGAGTTCGAGCACGTTATCGCGGCACCCGATGCGCAACGCATCGACCGCCAGCCTATTGGGCTTGTCGTTCGCGATGCGCATGAGGCTTCCGGTTAGGCGGCCTGCAAAGCCACTCGGACTTTTGAGTTGCTGGCCGATCGTATGCCAAATCGTCATGAGGATCAGTTCCAGTACATGGGGGTTAGCGGCCGGCGCGCTTGTCGATCGAGGCGAGCAGCATTTGGATATCGGCGCGTCGACCGGCATCCCAAACCGGCCGGTCGGGATTGAGCGGGGCTTCGAGCCCGTGCACGAGGACGTCCCTGGCGTGGTCGTACTCACCGCGATGGACGAGGAAGTCGCCGTAAAAATAGTTTGCGTCCAACCCGCCGGGATCCATCGCAACCGCGGCTTCAAGATAGTCGCGGGCGGTGCCGTCATTTCCGAAACCGAGCGGGAATCCCAGCATACGGTAATAGATCACCCCGAGCCTCATCGTCACGGCGCCATTCAGGACCCTGGGGTCGATCGCTTCCGCCTGTTCGAACATTTTCTTCGCCGCAATTGCGAGGCCGAGCTGATGAAATACGCTCGCCATGCCGGCTTCCTCGCTGGTGATGATGCCGTCCCAAAGCATTGGTTCGGCGCGGTCCGGATAGCGCTCAACCACCGTTGCGGCTTCCTTGGCCAGTGCTTCTATTTCCTTCAGCTGTTCATCCTTGTCCTTGATCTGGTATTTGATCCGCGCCCATTCGTCGTCGATATGACGAACATCAATGTTCATGGCCGGATTGTTCGACGCATGCGCGATCCCACCGAATGCCAGCGCAATGACGAGCGAACTCGCGAATCTGAGATTTAACTGAGGCGACATGCCGGAATTCCCTGTGTCCATTAAGGCGTAAAAAGCTGTCGGGCTTTTGCTGTGTCGGCCGCCAGCGCGGCATCCACCAGACGCGGCGCGAGCGCATTCACACCGACGAAAAACCGCTCCCGAAATCCGACATAGACGTCCTTTTCCCGATCGAGCGTC
>JAQGIF010000378.1 GCA_028291345.1 Rhodospirillales bacterium
CTAAAAGAGCAGCGAGCCGGCCAAATTCCTCACCTATCTGGCGATGCTCTCCCACGAGGTGGTGTTCAAATCTGCATCTCCTTCGTCTTGCTTATCAGCCGGATAAATCGGCTGCACGCGAACGAAGGTCAGGTGAAGTCCGTGATAAAGTTTACCCTTCATGAAAAATTTGCAGTCGTCACAGGTGCCGCGAGTGGGATCGGACGCACAACGGCGTTGCGGCTAGCTGAGGCTGGAGCTCATGTCGGGCTCCTCGACTTTGACACGGAGGCGTTAAGACGGACATGCGAGGAAGTGTGCTGTATGGGTCGCCGCGCGGTCGGGGTCCCGTTAGACTGCACAAACCGCGTTCACGTGAACTCGGCGTTCAAGAAACTTCGAGAAGTACTTGGCCCAATTGATATATTGGTAAATGGCGTCGGCCAGAGTTCGCGCGAACGGATGACGGAATTTGCCAGTGCGAATCTCGACACGTTCGACTTCCTGATAGCCGTTAATCTGAAAAGCTGCGTGCTCTGTTCGCATCAGGTTGTTGCTGACATGAAGGCGCGCGGAGCCGGCAAAATTATCAATATTGCCTCGGAGTCGGCCGTAAATGGTTCGCCACGCTCGTGGGATTATGCGGCGGCAAAGGCGGGGGTCATCGGCTTTACGAGATCGGTCGCGCGCGAACTTGCCCCCTTCGGCATCAACGTTAATGCGATCGGCCCGGGGCCAACCCGCACACGCGCGATCGACGAGATGCCCAAAGGCGTCATCGATAAGATTATTGCCGAAATTCCAATGGGTCGGGTAGCCGAGCCGGATGACGTGGCCAACGCTGTCCTCTTCTTCGCGAGCGGGCAGAGCGACTTCGTGACCGGCCAGACCTTACTTGTGAACGGGGGTCACTGGATGCTCTGACGAGTCTAGCCATCTCACGCCAGCGTCACTCGCTGTCAGCCGACCACGTTGCGGCGGTAGTGCGTCGGAGAAATTCCCGTGGCCTGTTTGAAGGCCGCGGAGAAATGGCTCAGGCTGGCGAAGCCAAGGTCGATAGCGATACTCGTCAGAGTACGGCGGTCGTCGGCCATCAGCTGTCGAGCCTGTTCGAATCGCCTTTCGAGCATCCACTGATGGGGCGACACGCCAGTCGACTGCTTAAAGGCACGGCAGAAATACCAAGGCGAGAGTCCCGCATCTTTGGCAAGTTTTGCTAGCGGCACACTTTCGTCCAGTGTTGCCATCATTGTTTGCTGGGCGCGTCGCGTTTGCCGGGGTTTCAAACCCCCGCGAAAAGTCGTCTTCGAAGACACGCTCGTGGAGTATCGGGCAAAAATATGGTTGGCCATAGCAAGGCCCAAGCTTTCCATGAAGCGTGGTCCTCCCCGTTGACCGGACTGCAATTCTTCTCGAATACACGCGATCAGGAAAGTCATCTGCAGGTCGACAGGATCGATTTGCGGGACAATTTCCAAACCAGCGAAGCGCTCCGGTTTAACGTCGGGAATCAAGTCCGGCTTCAGATAGATAACGGTGCAATCGGCATCCGAAAGCGTGAGGGTTGCTCTACTTCCAGGAGGCAGAATCGCCATTCCTCCACAGTTGAAGGTATGCACCACCGATGCGAGTTCGAAGCTCGCGGTGATCGTTCCTTTGTGGAGGAAGGCGATTGAAATATCTTCGAAGGTGAACGTTGCGACATCTCTGTCGGCGCGCACGCGGTGAACCTGAGCAGATATTCCGCTGCATCCGGAACCATCGGTTGAAAAGTCCGCCTTGAATCCTTCTGGCAGCTCGCAAACTCGCCCGATTCGGCGTGCGTGTGATGTATCGGAGCCGCGGAGTGCGTTCTTGGCCGAATCTTGGCCGCTAGGCATTTATGATACCGCTCAAACTGGAAGGTAAATTTTAAACGAAGCTTAAATGTGGTTTTTGCGAACAGTCAAGGGATTATGGATGGTTTGCCGCAGCAAAACATAAGCCTTCGCAATATTACGAAAGCGAATGCCTCTGCACACAGTCAATGTATCCCGGTTTCCGGGAGTGGTTGAATAAAATTTATCCTTCTTTATGGGTTTCTTTGTCGAAACAGCATTAACGGCGAGCATCCATTCAAATGTCCCATCTTGAAATGGTCGGAGATACGAAGTCGCACGGAACACAGTCAATTCAAGTCGATCAAGACAGCGATGCGACTCTTCGCTTTCTGGATATCGAACTCGACTGGCAGGCCCACCGGGTACGGCGGGGCAAGAGAATCATTCACCTGTCTACTCTTGACCTTCGGCTTTTGCGCTTTTTGATGCTTGCACCCACGCGCGTGTTTACGCGCAATGAGATCCTCAAGGGTGTCTGGCCGCGTGGCATTTTTGTTACGGAGCGCACCGTCGATGTTCATATGGCGGCGCTGCGCAAGGCGCTGAGTGACGTCGGCGCGCCCAATCCGGTCCGCACTGTGCGCGGACGAGGCTATTCGCTCGATAATGACGGCACTGATTAGGCTCGTAGATCCGACGAGATTCGCTATAGGCGAGCTGCCATTCCTCTGAAGTTCCGCTGGGGGTGGGGCGGTCCAGAAGGTGTGCCATCATTTCGCAAGGCTGCCGCCCTTGCCCGATTTGACGGCTCTTGGACGTCCCGTTGAGGGCGCCGCAGAAGGGTTCGCCGCGATTTTAGATCCGTCATGGCCAATCTCCTGATTATCGCCGTCTTTCGATCGGATCAGGGCCACGCGCCAGGATGGCGACGCCGTTCCAACTCTTCTGGCGTGCCAGATGGCGCCGTAGCCCGCGTCGCGGATCACCGCTGCCGGTAGTTTCTCCTGCGGCCCCTTCAGCTCCTGCAGACCACGACAACCTCCAGCTACTGACCCGAAGCCGCAGCGGCGTCCTGCCAGTGTCAGCCATTCCGAGCTCGAGGCGATCAGCTTCGATTTGCTCGCAACCTTTTTTTCCGACTTCCAAGGGGATCCGGCTGCTCGGCGTATCCCTTTCATCGCTGGGGGAGGAAGAGGACGCCCTTGGCCTGCGGCAGATCATCCTAACTTTGTGATTTGCTCACCGATGCCGTCACGGGATCGTCTCGCCTCGCGCGCGTCGAATAGCTGCCCGCATCTCGAGCAACAAATTTTTTGGCGCAAATCTACATAGCTGTGGATAGGTTGCTGAGGAGGGCCAGGAGCTGCGCGACGTAGTGACCAAGCCTCTTTTTCTCATTGTCCGCACCTTCGCGGCGCCGGCGATCGAGGATCCTATCAGCCAGTTCGGAGAGCTGATCCGCGGCTTGTTCCAAATCCGTTTCGAATGCCGAATGCCAATCCGCCGGTCGTGTCCCCTTGCGTGGTGTAGGAGCGGTTTGAGCGGATGAT
>JAQGIF010000186.1 GCA_028291345.1 Rhodospirillales bacterium
TGCGCCCCGCCCATGCCGCCGAGGCCGGCGGTCAGCAACCAGCGCCCGGCCAGATTGTCGGCATAATGCTGGCGCCCCATCTCGACGAAGGTCTCGTAGGTGCCCTGAACGAGGCCCTGGGCGCCGATATAGATCCACGACCCGGCGGTCATCTGGCCGTACATGGCCAGGCCCTTTTTATCCAACTCGTTGAAATGGTCCCAAGTTGCCCAGCGCGGCACCAAATTCGAATTGGCGATCAATACGCGCGGCGCGTCGGCGTGGGTGCGGAATACGCCAACCGGCTTGCCCGACTGGACCAGCAATGTCTGGTCGTCCTCCAGCCGCTTCAAGGTGGCGACGATGCTGTCGTAGCATTCCCAATTGCGCGCCGCGCGGCCGATGCCGCCATAGACCACCAGCTCCTCCGGCCGCTCGGCAACATCGGGATCCAGATTGTTCATCAGCATGCGCAAAGGCGCCTCGGTCAGCCAGCTTTTGGCCGAGCGTTCGCTGCCGCGCGCCGCACGGATGACGCGTGTGTTGTCCAATCGTGTCATCGAGAAGTCTCCGGTCGTGCGGTTTCGGCGAAGGCGATGCAGGCCGTCAGTATTTTGAGCAGCGTCGTGCGCATCTTCACGGCCCTGGCGCGGCTGTAAGGCGTCGGCCAATTGGCCGGGCCGACGTCATATGGCGGTTCATCCATATAGCCGCGGCAGGCCAGTTCCATCTGTATGGCATGCACGCCTTCGTCGGGGCGGCCATAATGCCGCGTGGTCCAGCCGCCTTTGAACCGGCTGTTGGTCACGCGCGTGAAGTTCGTGCCGTCGCAGATCGCCTCGACAGCGGCGCTCAGGGCAGCGTCGCATGTCGCGCCGTTATTGGTGCCGATATTAAAATTGGGCAGTTGCCCGTCGAACAGGCGTGGGACCTCGGAGCGGATCGAATGCGCGTCATAGAGCACGACGGTAGGGTGGCTTCCGCGCAACCGCGAGATCTCATCGGCCAGCGCCCGATAGTATGGGTCGAAGAATGCGCCGCGCCGCTCGGCGATTTCATCGTCGTCGGGTTCGTCCCCAGGGCGATATAAAGCTTCGCCGTCGAAACTCATCGTCGGGCAGAGTTCCGTCGTTGCCTGCCCGGGATAGAGGGACGCGCCCGACGGATCGCGGTTCACATCGATGACCGTGCGCGACATGGTCGTGCGAACCGTCGTCGCGCCGAGACCCTGCGCGAAATCATAGAGGTCGTCCACCCACCAGTCGGCATCTTTCCGGCCGAGCCAAGGCGAAACCAGTCGATCTTCGATGGCGGTGGGAATGTCCGTTCCCGTATGGGGGAAGCTGACGATCAACGGCGCCTCGCCGCGATGGATTTGCAGCCAATCCGGCATCCCGCTTACTCCGCGATGCCGGGCAGGGTGACGCCACCGGCCGCGCCGGCCACCGCGCCGCTGCGGACGAGTGCCGAGGCCGCTTCAATATCGGGGTGGAAATAGCGGTCGTCCTCCAGTGCGGGCACATGCGCCCGCACCAATTTACGGACGGCTTCCAGCGGGGCACTGGAACGCATTTCCCCATGGAAATCGCAGCCCTGCGCAGCGGCGAGCAATTCGATGCCAACGACTGCCGTCACGTTTTCAGCCATCGGCAACAGCCGCCGCGCGCCGTGGGCGGCCATCGACACATGGTCTTCCTGGTTGGCCGATGTCGGGATGGAATCGACTGAGGCGGGATAAGCGCGCTGCTTGTTTTCCGACACCAAAGCGGCAGCGGTGACCTGCGGGATCATGAACCCTGAATTCAGGCCGGAGCGCTGCGTCAGGAACGCCGGCAGGTTCGACAGCGACGAGTCCACCAGCATGGCAATCCGCCGTTCCGCGAGCGATCCGATCTCGCACAGCGCCATAGCGATCATGTCGGCGGCGAAGGCGACGGGCTGGGCATGGAAATTGCCGCCTGACAGCGCCTCGTCTGTCTCCGGAAAGATCAGCGGATTGTCCGAAACGCTGTTGGCCTCGATCGCCAAGGTGGCGGCGGCCTGGCGCAGCAGGTCGAGCACCGCGCCCATTACCTGCGGCTGGCACCGCAGGCAATAGGGATCCTGGATCCGCTTGTCGCCGATCAGGTGCGAGGCACGGATCGCCGATCCCGCCAGCAGGGCGCGCAGCGCGTCGGCCGTTTCCCCCTGGCCGCGATGGGGCCGCAGGGCATGGATGCGCGAATCGAACGGCGCGTCCGATCCCTTTGCCGCGTCGGTCGACAGCGCACCGGTGACAAGAGCCGCCTGGAACGCCGTCTCGGCCTCGAACAGTCCGGCCAGCGCGCAGGCCGTGGAAAATTGCGTGCCGTTGAGCAGTGCAAGCCCTTCTTTGGGGCCGAGCGACAAGGGCATCAGGCCTGCCTCGATCAGCACCTCCGCCGCCGGCATCCGGATGCCCGCCACGATGATTTCGCCGACGCCGATCAAGGTCGCCGCCATATGTGCCAGCGGCGCCAGGTCGCCCGACGCGCCGACCGAGCCCTGGCCCGGGATGACCGGCGTCAGTCCCTGTTTCAGCATCGCCCCGAGCAGGGCGATGCTCTCAGGCCGCACACCGGACGCGCCTTGCGCGAGGCTCGCGAGCTTCAGCGCCACCATCAGCCGTGCGACGGGCGGCGCGATCGGCTCGCCGACACCGGCTGCGTGAGACAGCACGATATTCCGCTGTAAGGTGGCGAGGTCGGCGTCCTCGATCTTGATGTTGGCGAGTTTGCCAAAACCGGTATTGACGCCGTAGACCGGCGCGCCATTGGCCAGGATGCGTTTGACTGCCGCCGCGCTCTCAGCGATACGCGGCGAACTGGCGGGGTCTAGGACCACATCCGCCCCGCGATAGACAGCGCGCCATTCCGCCAGCGTGTTCGCCGCCGGTTTTAGCGTCACGGTCCCAAGCCCATACATGTTAATGGCCTCTCCATATGCGGGCATGGAGTGGCTTGAAGCCCATGCGATAGACAAGCTCCGCCGGCCGCTCGATATCCCATATTGCCAGGTCGCAGGCCTTGCCTGCCTCGAGCGTACCGATGTCGCTGCGGCCCAGCGCCCGCGCGGCTTGCCGGGTAAACCCCGCGATGCATTCCTCGACCGTCAGGCGAAACAGGGTCGCGCCCATATTCATTGCCAGCAACGGAGAGGTCAGCGGTGCACTGCCAGGATTGCAGTCGGTCGCCACTGCAATCGGCACGCCGGCGGACCGCAGCAGATCGATGGGCGGCAGCTTGGTTTCACGGGTAAAATAGAAGGCGCCGGGCAGCAGCACGGCGGTCACGCCCGCCTTCCCCATCGCCGCCACGCCGTCGGCATCGAGATATTCCAGATGATCGGCAGACAGCGCGCCGAACTCGGCGGCCAGCGACGCACCGTGGAGGTTGGAAAGTTGCTCGGCATGAAGCTTCACCGGAAGCCCATGCGCGGACGCCGCTTGGAAGACGCGGCGGGTCTGTTCGCGAGAAAACCCTATGCCTTCACAGAACGCATCCACGGCATCGGCCAATCCGGCCGCCGCGATGGCAGGGATCGTTGTCTGGCAGACCTCAGCGATATAACCGTCCGGGTTGTCGGCAAATTCCGGCGGCAAAGCATGCGCACCGAGAAAGGTGGTGACGACAGTGACCTGACGATGCTGCGCTAGCTCACGCGCCGCGCGAAGCTGCTTGGCTTCATGTTCGAGCGCGAGGCCATAGCCCGATTTGATCTCGACCGTCGTCACTCCTTCGGAAAGCAGGGCATCGAGCCTGGGCAGCGCGGCCTCGACGAGATCCGTTTCGCTCGCGGCCCGTGTGGCACTCATCGTCGAAACGATGCCGCCGCCGGCTCGGGCTATCGCCTCGTAGGATGCTCCGGCAAGGCGCAGTTCGAATTCATGGGCGCGGTCGCCACCATAGACCAAATGGGTATGGCAATCGATCAGCCCGGGTGTGATCCAACGGCCCTCGCAATCGATCGATTCTGGAGTGTCGATACCGGGCGGTGCATCGGCGGCTGGACCGGCGAACAGGATGACGCCATCCTTGCAGGCAACGATACCATTATCGACCTCGCCCAATCCGGACTGGTTCGGCGAGAGGGTGGCGAGCCTGGCGTTACGCCAGATGCAATCGCAGAGCATCGTCCCTCTCCTTTCCGCTGTCCTGTCAGATCACTTATGTCTAGACATTAAAATTTTATATGTCTAGACATAACATCGATCATTCGTGCGAGGATGTAATCGGGTGCAACAGACTCTGACCGCGCTGCATTTCGGCACGGCGCTTCTGCCTGACGGCTGGGCGCGGAATGTGCGCCTGACGCTTGCCTATGGCCGGATCGCGCTCGTCGAGCGCGATGTCGCGGCCGTTACCGGGGATCAACGGGCCGGAATCGCGCTCCCAGGCATGCCGAACCTCCACAGTCACGCTTTCCAACGCGGCATGGCAGGCCTTACCGAGCGGCGCGGCAAGGACCACGACAGTTTCTGGACTTGGCGGACCCTTATGTACCGCTTCGTCGAGCGAATCACGCCAGACGATTTGGAGGCGATCGCCGCCCAAGCCTATGTCGAGATGCTCGAAGCTGGCTTCACGCGGGTTGGCGAATTCCACTATCTGCATCATGGCGCCGGCGGCCAGGCTTATGCCGATATCGCCGAGATGGGGACGCGGATCGCCGCAGCCGCTGCGCAGGCGGGTATAGGGCTGACGCTACTGCCAGTCTTCTATGCCCATGGCGGTTTTGGGGGGCTTCCGCCGGGGGCGATGCAATCGCGTTTCCTAAATGACCTGGACAGTTACGCGGAACTGATCGCGGCCAGTCGGGGGGCGGCCGCCGGCCTCGATGGCGCCGTCGTCGGCATCGCGCCGCACAGCCTGCGGGCGATTACACCGGATGAGCTCGCCGCGATTCTGCCTCTAGCCCCAGCCTCGCCGATCCACATCCATGTTGCCGAGCAGCTAAAAGAGGTGGCGGATTGCAAGGATTGGACGGGCGCGCGCCCGGTCGAATGGCTGCTCGATCACAACCCTGTCGACCCTCGTTGGTGCCTAGTCCATGCGACCCATATGACCGAGGCTGAGACTGTTCGCCTGGCGGCCAGCGGCGCGGTCGCCGGGCTGTGCCCGATCACGGAGGCCAATCTTGGCGACGGGCTGTTTCCCGCACCCTCTTTTCGAGACGCCGGCGGGGCCTTTGGAATTGGAACGGATTCGAATGTGCTGATCAGTGTGGCCGAGGAGTTGAGATTGCTGGAATATGGGCAGCGGCTGCAAGGCAGGGTGCGCAACATCATGGCGGCTGGCCCCGATCAATCGACGGGCAGGGCGCTGTTCGACATGGCTTTATTGAGCGGTGCGCGGGCGCTGGGCGCCGAGAGCGGCCTGAAAGTCGGCGCGCCGGCGGATATCGTCTCGCTCAAGTCCGACCATCCGGTGCTGGTTGCCCGCGGTGGCGACGAAATTTTGGACAGTTTCATCTTCGCCGGCGGGTATGGCCTGATATCCGACGTGTGGCGCGGTGGCCGGAAGCTGGTTTCGGACGGCATGCACCGCGACCGGGCGGTGATCGCCGCGCACTATGGCCGGACGCTCGAACGGCTGCTCGCTTTATGACTGCTCAGCCGAATGCCGAACCGGCGACTTTGCATGAACGAATCCGCGCGGATATCGAGGCCAAAATCCTGGCCGGAATCTGGCGACCCGGTCACCGCATTCCGTTCGAACATGAACTGACGGCGCAATTCGGCTGCGCCCGGATGACGGTCAGCAAGGCGATCGCCGGCCTGGTCGATGCGGGACTGATCGTGCGCCGCCGTCGGGTCGGGTCGTTCGTTGCCCAGCCGCGTATGCAGTCGGTCATTCTCGATATTCCGGACATCCAGGCCGACATCTTATCGCGTGGCGAGGTTTACAGGCTGAACCTCCTATCCAGCCAGCGGCGAGAGCCTGCGCGAGGCCAGCCGGATGAACAGCTGCTGGCGGGTGCAGGGGAATTGCTGGCCGTGCGCTGCCTGCATCTGTCCGATGGACGGCCCTTCGCGCTGGAAGACAGGCTGATCGGCCTGTCGGCGGTGCCCGAGGCCGAGTATGCGGATTTTTCGGCCACGCCGCCGGGCACTTGGCTGCTCGACCATGTCCCCTGGACCGAGGCGGAGCATCGCATCACCGCGATCAATGCCGACGCGGCTACCGCCGATCTGCTGGCGATCGAAAACTCGGCAGCCTGCCTGGCGCTGGAGCGCCGGACGTGGCGCGGCAAGCAGCATGTCACTCATGTGCGCCAGATATTCCCCGGCGCCGCCTATGATCTGGTCGCGCGCTTCACGCCGCGGTCAAGCGACGCCTCCATGCGATGATTTAGCAACAATTCGTTCATTCTTGGACGGTTGGGAAATTGCTATAGCTCCAACAGGCGGTCTTCGGCGGCTCAACAAGAGACTCCTTAACCTAACAGGCGCTGAATGGGCGAGCTTCTGAGCGTCATCCTCCACGCCTATCATCGGTGTCACGGTGTTTTCGTGCTGCCTTTGGCGGCGGTTATACTGGCATGGAACCGGGGAGGCTTGCGTTTCGCCGTCGCTTCTCGCTTCGTGACCTCTGTTGCGATCGGCTTGGCATGCCTGGTCCTAGTGACCTATTTCGGCATCCTGATCCTGCGCCAGTTCAGTGTCGTCTATGGCGATCACCTCGAGGCGCTGGTCGCCTCGATATCCTGGCTCGTCGTGCATCGGCGGCCCGGCTATCCAGATTGGCAGGATGGCGATCTGTATGGCGACCTTTATGGCCCGCTGCTGTTCTGGATCAATGGCTTAACCTTGCTCATTTCCCCTAGCGTCGCCGCGACGAAGCTGGTCGCGGCAGGGGCATTGGTGCTCGGTCTTTTGGGTTTGTTGACACTGTCGATGCGCGCGGTCCCCGGCTGGCCTGCTCGTCTGCTGCTGGCGGCGATCCTGGTCGAGCAACTGCTGCCATACCGATTCACCGCCTATTGGATACGGTCGGAGCCGTTTTTGTACTTGATCGCCGTGCTCGCGATCCTGGCCGAGATCAGACGAAAACCGGGGTTGGCTATGTTGCTGGTAGGCTTGCTAACCGGCTTGGCGGTCGATCTTAAAATCCATGCGATGCTCTACACGCTTCCGGTTGGGCTTCTAATTTTGGCGCGGGCCAAGAATGG
>JAQGIF010000200.1 GCA_028291345.1 Rhodospirillales bacterium
GCGGCTGAGATCCGTCTCTGTCGTGGCCAGCAATTCACCGCGCTTGCGCGCGCGCTCCTCGGCCAGCAGGGGGTTCTTGCAGACCACGAGGCGTTCGCCGGGGAAGTCCGGGCTGGTGGATTGCAAATGGACTCAGGTTCGAAAGTCGAAAGAGTTCTATTGCCGTATGAATGGGCGGACGTATCGCCTCTCACCGATTGCGGACAAGATGTGGAACCTGCATAGAGTAAACTCTATCGATGACGGGGACGCTGTTCTAATCGGAAAATATCAGCGCCGGGGAGACGTGACTAAAATACTCGCTCAGCTCGCCTACCAGCCCGAACCAAGGTGGTAGGTACGCCTATTTATCTGCCGATTGTAGCTGATTAGACGCCGATGAGGTTTTGCTTCGAGCCGGTAAACACCTTTGTCAAATTTTGGATCGTCGCTCGGCCTAATCGGCGATGACGAGGTCCCCAACGGCATCGCCCCCAATGGGTAACGGAAGCACTTCAAGGTTCTTTATCATTTCCAAATTCGAGAGCTGGCGGGAGAGCCGATCCCCGCCCCTGGCATCCGCCTGAGCCGGGTCAGGGAATTGATCGAAACCTTAGGCGACAGTTGAACGAACCGGGCATCAGGCGGCCGCGGCTAACGCGAATCTGCGGCAATGGTCGAGATACGCTGCCTCATGGATCGCGACGAGCTCGACCACCGCGGACCATAACCAGGATGGCGCGTCCAGTTTTGCATTCGAGGACGCCACGAACTGACAGCGCCAGCCACCGCGTGTATCTTTGTCCATCTGGCGTCCATGGGCACGTCCGACGATCCCCCCGAGATACACAGCGAGCTGCACGGCATCCCGCTCAGTCAGTTCCTCGGCCTCGATCTTGAGATCCTGCGGCATCAATTCGCGCAGTACGACGGCCTTGCCGACGAGCCGTGCGGCGATCATGCGATTACCGAGGTGCGGCGACAGCGCCTGGGCGCCGGTGACGATGCGCACAGCGTTGTCTCGCGGCGAAGTGACGGCGTCGCTCCGCGGCGCGATGGCCGTGGTCGCCTCCTTCACATCGATCAGCGAGACCGCCGCATGCTTGCCCTCGCCAACCTTCAGCATCACGGCGTAGCGCAAGCGGCCCAGGGAGCTGCAGCCTTTCAGCCAGTACGCGGCATCCACGATTTCAACCGGATCGGATTGCTCAAGCCCCTGCAGTTTCTGAATCATGGTCCGCACGGCATCGTCGGCGAAAAGGTCGCGCAACGCGCCGCTTTCGTCCCTGGCAAGCGCCCAGAAGCGCTTTCCCAAGGGTATCTTGGGTTCAACCGTGTCCAGACGCTCCCGCGCAAGATGACGCCACCGGCGACGCGTCGCTCGATCCAGTAGCGCACTAATATCGTCCGGCCGCGCATCAAGCTCGGCATCGCCGTTGAAATTGCCCTCCAGGGCAGTTGCATAGCCGCCAGTCAGGGCTTCGATCATCCGCGCGGTGACGACACCCGGCAGATCGGATCCCCGCGCCGCGGACGCAAGCGTCAGGCCGAGCCGGATCAGATCGTGGGCGGGATTGCCGATGACCGTCTGGTCCAGATCGCGGATCTGAACTTCGACGCGCCCCTTGGCATCGGCGAGCGGTCCGAGATTCCCGAGGTGGCAATCGCCACAAATCCAGATGTCGGGGCCATGCGGAACGGTGGCTGCGCTGGTCGAAAGCCATTCGTAAAACTTCTCAGTGCTGCCACGAACATAGGCATGCGCCGAACGCGCCATCTTGAGCCTGCGCGCCTGATTGAGCGTTACCGATCGTTCGTCCGGTACAACCATCGCCCTACCCTTGCTGAGTCTCGGTCCACCTGGGGTCGCTCAACGTGTGTCCACCGGGTCTGTTCCGCTTGTTGGCCCGGCCGATGAACGATGAAACAGGAACTAATGCCCGCAACGCCGGTTAGCCGCTCATCGCATCAGGAGGTTGCCATGTCGATTTTGGGTTGGATCGTTCTAGGGCTGATTGCCGGCTTTATCGGCAGCAAGATCGTGAACAAGCAGGGCGAGGGTCTGATCCTGGATATCGTCCTTGGCATCGTCGGCGCGGTCGTCGGCGGCTTTCTGTTTGCACAGTTCGGCGCGGCGGGCGTCACGGGCTTCAATCTGTACAGCATGTTCGTTGCCGTTATCGGCGCGATCGTGATCCTTATCCTTTATCATGCGATTTTTGGCAGGCGGGCCTGATGGCCGCGTGAGCAAGGGCTCGCTCCCGCTCGCCATCTACTCTCTGACCCTTGCATGGAGCGCGGGGTAATGGCGGGCAAACCCGAACGTGCGCTGCTGATCGTCAATCAGAAAAGCCGAAGCGGCGCGACGACCTGCAACGCAGTTGAAGAGGCGCTATCGCGCTCCGGGCTTACGGTCGAAAAGCGGGATTGCGAGCGCCCTGAGGATCTGCCGCAGCTTATCCGCGATGTGCGAGATATCTGCGATTGCGTCGTCATGGGGGGCGGAGATGGAACGTTGAACGCCGCCCTCCCGGGTATTCTCGACACTGGGCTTCCGCTGGGAATCATTCCGATGGGGACGGCGAACGATCTGGCGCGCACGCTCGCGATTCCCGAAGACCTGGATGAGGCAGCCAATGTCGTCGCGACCGGACATCGCCGCCGGATCGATATCGGCGAGGTCAACGGCAAGCCTTTCTTCAATGTTGCCAGTGTCGGCTTCGGTGTCGACCTGACACGCGCATTGACCCGGGACGCCAAGCGGCGATGGGGTGTGTTCGGCTATATCGCCGCCGGCTTGCGCGTGCTCCATCGGGTCCGGCCGTTCCATGTGACGGTCACGATCGGCGATACCGTCCATCGCTCAAGAACACTGCATCTGTCGGTCGGCAACGGCCGCCATTACGGTGGCGGCATGACAGTGTCGGAAGACGCCGCGATCGACGATAACCGGCTCGATGTCTACAGCCTTGAAGCCTCCGGTGTAATCGCTGCGTTGAAATTGCTTCCGTCGCTGCGCGCGGGTACGCAAGGCCGCTGGTCGGAGGTAAAAACACTCGCTGGCCAGGAGGTGCTGGTTGAAACCACCCACCCACGCTCGGTCAACGCCGACGGCGAGATCGTCACACAGACGCCGGCGCATTTCCGGGTTCTTGCCGGCGCGATGGAAGTCTTTGCACCGCCAAACCCGTCGGCCGAGACCGGGCCCGTGGCGCCGAGGTCGCCGTAGATGGTTTTGAGCACCAAGAGTGAGCACTGCGTTCGGGTGCGCGGCGCCCGCGAGCAGAATCTCAAGAATGTCGACGTCGATATTCCGCGTAACGCCTTGGTTGTTTTTACCGGCGTTTCCGGGTCCGGGAAGTCGTCGCTCGCCTTCGGCACGCTCTACGCCGAGGCGCAGCGCCGTTACCTGGAATCGGTGTCTCCCTATGCGCGCCGGCTGTTTCATCAGCTTGGCGTGCCGGATGTGGACGCAATCGACGGGCTTCCGCCCGCGATCGCCCTGCAGCAGCAACGTGGATCACCCACGACCCGTTCGTCGGTCGGCAGCGTCACCACCCTCTCAAACCTGCTTAGGATGCTGTATTCGCGAACCGGGACATACCCACCCGGGCAGGAAACCAACGCCAGACAATAACTGATTCCATCAAATTTGAGTCAGACCCAAGACTGGACGCGAAAGTGGGGTCGCAGTTGGATGCGAATTGACAATCCCCCCAATCATGCACACTGAGGAAGGTGATGTACCCGGAAAATCCGGCTCGAAGCCGGTGCGCTTATGCCTTCCGGCACCCAGGTCGGATCTCATGACAGCGGTGGCTCTTGACGCCACCATGGAATCAACCCCTCGCCACCTGTGAAGACATTTTACTAGGTCTGAACCTGATGAGATAATCGTAAGCACGGCTGAAAAATCAGTTGGCGAAGGAACCCATCCGCTTCGCAATCTTTGGCGTCGGCGCGTGGTCGCGTACTGGACGACACTATTCTTTTCTTTCGGACACCATGACGGCGGCTCAATGTCCGACATCCGCTACGGCCTCAAGGTAATATCGGCGAGCCCACAGAGCTAGTGCCACTCCCCCGATCGCCAACACCACCAACGTCGCGAGCAGAGCGTTACTGAGCCTTGCCGCACCTGAAAAGACGGAATCTGACAAATCCCAACCAGCACCGGCCCTAATCCCAGGGACACGCTTGGATAGGTGGCAACGAAAAGCGACATAGCCAAGCCGCGGTACTCTGGCGCCGTCAGAAGCTGGACGCCTATCCACCCGCAACAAACGCTCTTCTTCCGAGCGACTAACCTCATCTTCTGACGCTTCTTCATCATTCGAGTTCGCAGGAGCAAGCATGCGGTCGCGCTTACGATCGGCACCAACCGGCCGCTCCACAAGCTGAGCTGGATTGGCGGCTATATTGATCCGCCACTCTCGGCGGGCATGTTCGATGATAGTCTGAACGAGATTCAGCCGCCGAACGATCGTCGCCGGCGCATAGTCGACAGCCTTCATACGATCCCGAAATGCCGCGATATCTGCGGAGCTGAGGAGCGACATGCGAATGGCGCAGAGCTCATCTTTGAGCACGATCTTGAGATGCCCTTTTTCCTTTTCGGCACCACGCTTCTCACTATCCTCGCCTAATATCTCATCGCGGTATCGTTCGATGACCTGACCCAACGTATGACGTTGGGCCTCCGCCATATCGACGAACCGCCCGCGCGCGGCGTCGATTTCTACCTCTGCGAGCCAGCGAGCCACCTTCTTTGCGGTCGTGAATGTCTGAGTGACGCGACGTCCGTTAACAAGCTTGCGTGCCCTGTACTGCGAGGGGCCGCGATAGACCACGCCAGCCGGCAGCGGCAGGCCCGACGACGGGTCTATGCTTTCAATTTGTCCGGAACGTCCCATGGTCCAAACCTCCGGTGCTTTTCGGAGCGATTGGACCAAAATGGACCAAAACATCAAGGAAACTGGTGACCCCAAGGGGATTCGAACCCCTGTTACCGCCGTGAAAGGGCCAAACTGAACTTAGGGAAACTGCCCCTTTTCTCAGCTAAGCCTTTGAACTCACGGCATTCCGGGTGCCGGCCAGTTGCCTCGGGTTTGATCCAATCCCGAGGGGTTCTATTCTAGGATTGGATCAGAATTGGATCAAGAAGGAACTCCAAGTCACTATAGGAACCGAC
>JAQGIF010000203.1 GCA_028291345.1 Rhodospirillales bacterium
GAGGACCGCGCGGTGGGCGAGCCCGACGGCGCGGCGGACGCGCTGTTTCTTGTCGGCCAGCGGCTGACTCTTGCGCCGGTCCCGGGCTCGCGCCACCGCCATGTCCCGCGCCGCCTGCTCGGCGGCACATCTATGAACGCGAAGAGAACATTATCGGACACCATATCAAGTGGTTTCACAATTGCGGGTGAAAGTCGCCCAGGCTCGCCCAAGCCGCGCCGTGCGCGGCGGCGGAAGGCGCTGCGCTCTTCCCCCCTACGGTGTGCGGTGAGCGACTGCGGCGAGGATCGCGTCCAACGATTCAGGATCGTCCAATCCGGTCGTGTCGCTCAGTATTTGCCCCTGTTGAACGGCTTCGCGAAGAAGGCGGCGCATGATCTTGCCGGCCCGCGTCTTGGGGATGGAGCGCGTGACATAGACGCGCTGCAGATGGGCAATCCCGCCGATCGCGGCATCGACAGCCGCCGTTACCGCCGTTTCCACCTGCATGCGATCCGCCCCCGCCATCAACACTACGAATGCGACCGGCACGGTGCCCTTGACCCCATCATTGATGCCGACCACGGCCGCTTCCGCAACGCCTATCTGCGCCGTCACCGCCGATTCGATTTCCATCGTACTGATCCGGTGCGCGGCGACGTTGATGACGTCGTCGCTTCGTCCAACGACCCATAGATGGCCGTCCGGATCCAGTATCGCCCTGTCCGATGACTGGTAGCGGCCCGGGAATGTCGCGAAATAGCCCTTCACATAGCGCGGGTGATCGTCCCAGATCGTGCGGGCCAGGGTCGGGAACGGGTGTGTCAGAACGAGGTTTCCGGGGGTTCCCGGTGTGACCGGCCCACCATTGTCGTCCAATATCTCATAGCCATGACCGGGTACGGTGCGTCCGCAAGAACCGGCTTTGATGTCATCGACGCCGGCGATCGGATAGGTCCAGGTCGAGCCCGTTTCGCTCTGGCCATAGGCGTTTATGATTGGCACGCCGGACCCGATATGCCGCGCGGTCCAATGAAATGTGTCGATATCGAGCGGTTCGCCTTGCAGGCTGATCAACCTCAGGCACGGCAATGGATGGCGCGTGGCGAGCGCGTCGCCGGTGCCGCGCAGCATGCGGGCCAGGGTTGGCGCGGCCAGCAGCTTGGTCACGCCATGGCGTTCCATGATTTCGTAAAACCGGGAATGGCTGGGCGTATCGAGCGCGCCCTCATAGCAGAGCATCGTCATGCCATGGGCGAGGCCGCCAATGACGGCCTGGATCGGGAAGGTAAGCCAGCCAACATCGGCGGCGCACCAATAGACGTCGTTCTCCTCCGGGTTGATCTGCCATTGCACATTGGCCCAGGTGCCGAGCAGAAATCCGGCAACGCTGTGCACCAGCCCCTTGGGTTTGGCCTCTGTGCCGCTGGTGAAGATTAGAAACGATGGCTCGTTGGCTTCGAGCGGCAGGCAGGGGCAGTCAGTCGATTGGGCCGCAACCAAAGTCTCGTAGGCAACCTCGCCATCCTGCAAGGCCGGGCGGACGCCGGTGCGATCGATTACCAGAACGCTTAGGACGCTCGGCGTGTTGAGGCGCGCCTGCCGTAGATTGCCGAGCAGCGGTATCACACGGCCGCGTCGCAGGCTGCCATCCGCGGTGATGACGAGTTTCGCGTGCGCGGTTTGCAGCCGGAGTGCGACCGCGTCGGGCGAAAATCCCGCGAACAGAACCGTGTAGATCGCCCCGATGCGATTGCAGGCATGGATTGCGGCAAAGGCCTCCGGGAGGTTGGGCAGATAGATGGCGACGACGTCGCCTTTGCCGATCCCCTGCGATTTGAGGCCGTTGGCCAGCTGCGCAACCGCATCCTGCAATTCAAGATAGGTCAACGTGCGGACCTCACCATCCTCACCCTCCCAAATGATTGCGGTGCGGCCGGCGGTGACAGGATTTTCGGCATGGCGATCGACGCAATTGTCGGCGACGTTGATCGTGCCACCGCTGAAATAGCGGAGATCGCCGAAGCCACCCTCGCGCAGCCTGTCCCACGGTCGCGACCAGCGGAAATGTTTCGCCACCCAGGCCCAATAGGCGTCGGGACCGTCGGCCTCAATCTGCCGGGCCTCGGCCAGGCGGGCTTCCTGCGCCCGCGACCGGAATTCCGGTGCCAGCGGGATGACGGGTTCGCGCATCAGCGCGGCGAGGATATCGTCGGATATGGTCAACCCCAGGCGTCCTCTGTTAGTGGGACATGCCTTCCCATATCACGGCGAGCCGCCTGAACGCATCGACGTTCAATTCCTCCGCCCGCGAGGTTTGATCGATTCCGGCGGATTCGAGCAGGGCAATCGGATCCGGCGTGAATGCGCGCAACCCGGCGCGCAGCATCTTGCGGCGCTGGGCGAAAGCGGCGGCGACGACGCGTTCCATCGCGGCGAAGCTTGGCTCGTCCGGCCCCATCGTGCGCGGCGTCAGCCGGACGATCGACGACACGACATTGGGCGGTGGGGTGAAAGCGGCGGCGGGGACGTCGAACACCAGTTCGACTTCGGTCAGCCATTGGGCCATCACCGATAGCCGGCCATAATCCTTGCTGCGTGGCGATGCGGCCAGCCGCAGCGCGACCTCGCGCTGGAACATCAACGTCATTCCGGTGAAGCTTGCCGCCTGTTTCAGCCAGCCGATCAGCAGCGGCGTCGCTACATTGTAGGGCAGATTGGCAATGATCGCCTTTGGGCCAGGTGCCAGTTCGGCCGGATCGATCTGGAGAGCGTCGGCATGGATCAGTGTCAGTCGGCCGTCGGCGCGCTCGACCAACGACTGCAGAGCGGCGACGCAGCGCGGGTCGCGCTCGACGGCGATGACCCGCTCGGCGGCGCTGTCGAGCAGCGCGCGGGTCAGGCCGCCGGGGCCCGGTCCGATTTCGATAGCCGTCACCCCGGTCAGATCTCCGGCTGCGCGGGCGATCTTCGCGGTCAGGTTGAGATCGAGCAGAAAATGCTGGCCCAGCCTTTTGTCGGCGTCGAGCTGCCAAGCCTTGATGACCTCACGCAGTGGCGGCAAGGCCGGGGGCGGAAGACCGGAGATGGAATCAGCCGCCACGGGCGAGCTTGGCGGCGAGATTGAGCGCGGCGATGAGACTGTCTGGATTGGCAGTTCCAGTACCGGCGATGTCGAGCGCGGTGCCGTGGTCCGGCGAGGTCCTGACGAAATCGAGCCCCAGCGTGACGTTGACGCCATGATCGTAATCGATGGTCTTAAGCGGAATCAGCGCCTGATCATGATAATGACAGATGGCGACGTCATAGGTTTCGCGCGCGCGGGCGTGGAACATGGTATCGGGCGATTTCGGGCCTTCGACGTTCCAGCCTTCGGCGCGCAGAGCGGCGATGGCGGGAATCACGATCTCGATCTCCTCACGCCCCAAGGTCCCATCTTCGCCGGCATGCGGATTGACGCCGGCGATCGCAAGGCGCGGCTGTGCGACCCCGAACCGGTTGCGCAGCGCTTCGCCCGCTATGCGGGCCTTGGTGACGATCGCCTCGATGCTGAGCGTGTCCAAGGCGGTGCGAAGCGATTCGTGCACCGTCACCGGCACCACCCGCAAACCGTCGATCACCAGCATCATCACTGGCGGAGAGCTGATTCCGGCGAGCGCGGCTAGGAATTCGGTGTGGCCGGGATAGGAAAATCCGGCGGCATAGAGTGTGCTTTTCTGGATCGGATTGGTGACGATGGCCGAAGCCTGGCCGCCGGCAACCAAGGCATGGCCGCGGGTAATGCTCGCGATCACTGCAGCCGCGTTGCCGGTGTCGAGCCGTCCGGGTGTGGAGATGACGGGTTGGTCGAGCGACAGTACCGGCAGGCTTCCGGCGAAGCGCGCCCCCGTCGGTGATGCGATCGCCGCGATCGGAATATCGACCCCGATCAGGCCGGCAAGTTTGCGCAGCCTGTCAGGGTCGTCGATGATAAAAAATGGCGCGACCGGCTGCGTATCGCGAGCCAGCCACGCCTTGATCGCGATTTCCCCGCCAATGCCGGCGGGTTCGCCCATCGTCAGGCAGAGCGGCGGTATGTCCGCCATGCGTCGATCCTCTCAAGACGGCGTTAGACCCGAACGTCGACGAAGCCGGAGGAGCGCAGGTCGCTCAGATAGCGCTGCTGCTGCATGTCGAGCCGCTCGAGATATAGTTGGCTGCCAACCTGCTCCTTGGTCGGCGGCTCGCGCTTCGGCGGGTCCTTCCGTGCGCAGACCATGAACAGCATCATGCCGTCATTGGTCGGAACTGGCTGGCTTATCTGGTTGACCTGCAACGAGGCGACGGCGACGGCGATGCCCTGGGGCAGCTCCGACAGTTTCGTCATCTGTCCGGGTTTGCCCAGGTCGCCGCCCAGACCGTCACGCTTGCCCTTTTCGTCGACCGCCTGGCAGTTGGGTAGGCCGGCTCCGACCTTTTGCGCCTCCTCGACGAGGCGCGGCAGATCTTCCTTGGTCGGTTGCTTGGTGAACGGGATCAATACGTTTTTCAGGTGAACCTCCGAAAGGGCGGGGTCTCCCGCCAGCGCATCGCCCTTTGCTCGCACCAGGACAATATGATAGCCCGATTGTGTGCGTATTGGTGCGCTGACCTGGCCGACCGGCAAATCGCGGATCGTCTTGTCGATCTCGTCCGGCAGCTCGCCGTCCTGGACTGTGCCTAGATCGCCGCCTTGGGCGGCGCCGGCCGCCTGGCTGAATTGCTGCGCCAGCTTCGCGAAATTCGCGCCTTGCTGAAGCTGCTCCTCGAGATTGGCAGCAAAAGCCCTGACCCGCTCATCGTCCGACGGGGAGTCGACCGCGAGGAAAATTTCGAAGACGCGATATTGTTTCTTGTCGACATTGGCCATCATCTTGGAATAGGCCGCCTCGATCTCATCGTCCGTCACTTCGATCCGACGGCGGATTTCCTTCTGGATGACCTTCCGCCACGCGGCCTGAGCCATCGTCTGCTTCTCCAAAGTCGAGAAAGGTATGCCTTGCTTGGCTAGCAGTTCCTTCAACTGATCGAGCGTCTGATGATTGGACTCTGCAGTTTGCTTGAGTTCGTTCGCGACCTCCTCCTTATCGACCGTCAGCTTCAGGCGCTTGGCCTCCTGGATGCGCAGTTGATCGTCGATCAGCGACCGGAGCACCTGAGCTGATATCTTATCGCGCACTTCCGGCTTATCGGGATAATTGCCGGCCAGCATGGCCAGTTTGATCCGGCCATTCAGATCGCCCTCGGAAATCGCCTCGTCATTCACGACGGCGACGATCTTTTGCTCAGGCTCGGTAGCGCGTGCGCGCCCTGCCGGCAGGACGAGGACGATCGAGGCGATAACCGCACAGGCGGCAGTGCAGAACAGGGTCGGTCGAATATCGGTCATGGCACCAATTCTAGTAATTGCGTCCGGGAACGCGTCAGCCATCCTCCAGGTACAGCAACGCGCCGATCCCGCCAAGCAGGCTGAGTCCGGCGGGCGTCCAAGCCGCCAGTGTTATCGGGATGGTTTCCGACTCCCCCAGCGCGCGAACGACGTTACCGAGGAAAAATAGCGCAAATGCGGCAACGATGCCGGTTGCAATGACAAAAAGCGTTCCTCCGCGGCGGGTTTGACGCAGAGCGGCAGCGGCGGCGATCAGCACCAGGCCGCCATACAGGAACGGTTCAGCCAGCAGTTCCAGATATTGCAGACGCAGCCTGATCGCCGAAATCCCAGTCGCTTCCATTGTCTGGATATAATGCAGGATGGTCCAGAAGGAGTGGCTTTTGGGTGACGCGAATATTTCTTGGATCTTGGTCGGTGTCATATCGGTCGCCACCGTGGTCTGGGGAACAAAGGTCGGCGGTTCATCCGGACGATTGGGATAGTTGAGGTTGCCGCCCTTGATGACCCAGCTCGTCCCAACCAGGGCCGCATCGGGCGCGTCTAGCCGTCCGGTCAGCTGATCGCTGTTAGTCAGGAAATAGATTGATACGTCCTTTAGCCTCCAGGTCGACGAATCGACATTGCGCGCATGGATGATCGTATAGGAATCAGGGCCGCTCTGACGCAGCCAAAGGCCGCCGGCCGAAAGGTCGATCGTGCTGCTCTTACCTCTTAGCAGCGTATTGTCCATCTGCTCGAAGCGAGCGCTGAAGGCCGAACCAACCGGATTGATCACCGTCACCTTGATGACGCCGATCACGACTGCGACCAGTATTGCGGGCGCCAGGAAACCCCAGGCGGACACGCCGACGGCGCGCAGGACCACCAGCTCGCTGCTCCGGGTCAACCGCCAGAATGTGAATAATGCGCCGAATAATATCGCGAATTGAAAGAGCTGCTGGCCGACTTCCGGCAGCTGGAAGAACGACATTTTGGCGATTTGTGCGAACGTCACTTCCGGGTGGCTGGCTGCCCGGCGGATCAGTTCCAGCGTGTCGATCAAATAGATCACCATCAGCAAGACGGTGACGAAGATCATGAAGCTGACGAAAAACTGGCGGCTGAGATATTTCAGCAAAGTGAGGGAGTTCATGCGGCCTGCCAAAAAACTGCCCAGCGCGGCAGAACACGTAAGAGCCACAGGCGCCAGGGTTGGAACCCGTCATTGGCATGGGCAAAAAGCAGGAGAACAACGACGATGGGTCCGAGCGCCGCCAGATAGAGCAGCGGAATGGCGGCCCAATTGTTGCGCGCGAAGTTGGCGAGGCTGATCGAGGCGCCCTCGATCAGCAGGACCATGACCGCGCCGGCGATGATGCGGCGGCTTTGACCGCGCCGATCGAAATGTCCGCCCAGCAGTGTGTAAAGCCCGACCAGGGTCAGCGCCAAAGCAAAAAACGGGCTGCCGATGCGGTTATGCGCCTCGGCCCGGAAGGCGCTGCCAAATCCTTTGTCGCTCTCGCCCTGCACGCCCGACAAAAGCTCGGGCAGCGTGCGTTCGCTGGGTTCCTTCCAGCGCGCGGTCAAGGCTTCGGCGACCTGCTGCAGATCGACGGTGCCGCGCTCGAATTCGGTGGTGCGCGGCCGACCGGTGACAGCGTCGACCTCCTGGCGGCTGACATTATAGACGACGATTTCGGGGCCGTGATCGCCATCGACGAGAACCCCGCGTTTGGCGACAGTGGTAGTTGGACGTCCGTTCGATTGTTCCTGATAGATCAATATGCCCAATAGGTCGCCGTTGGGTTCTCGCTCGCGGACATAGATCGTCATCTTGTCGCCGATTGCGTTGAAGACTCCGGCATTGAGCGGCGCGCCGGCAAACTGGGTGCGGGTGATATCCTGCAGCGTCTTCAGCCGCTCATTGGCGAGCGGGGCGACGAATGCATTCAGAATGAAGACGATCGTCGCAACGATCGCGCCTAACGCCAGGGCCGGCATCGCTAGGCGCCACTGGCTGAGGCCCAGCGCGCGCAGCACGATCAATTCGCTTTCCGCAGTCAGCTTGTTATAGACGAAGAGGATCACAGTGAAGAAAATGATCGGCAGAACCACGGCGACGATCGGGGGCATCGCCAGCATCACGAGGAACAGAAACAACCCCACCGGCGCGCCGCCATTGATCGCTAATTCGAAGAACTTCAGAGACTCGATCAGCCAGGCGACAAGGCTGACGATCACCGTCGCGATGAGAGTCGAAACCGCCAGATTTCGAAACAGATAGCGGGAGATCAGGCTGGCGTTCATGCGATCGCTAGTTGTGGCGGGATGTTGTGGATAGGCCAGTCTATCGTTTCGCCACTGGCTTTGACAAATTTTTCCCGATAGCGTTCTGTCGCGCAATTAGAAATCAACCCCCCGTTCGGCTCGGGCGATTTTCAAATCTAAGGGAGCGGTTCCGCGATGGAGATCAACTTCGTCAAACCCGCGCTGCCCGGCAGCGGCACTGTCGTCCTCGTCATATTCGAGTCTCAGGGGCTGGGCGAGCTGGGCCAGACCTTGGACAGAGCTGCGGGTGGACAGTTGACCCGCGCCATGACGGCGGCGGAATTCACCGGAAAGTCGGACGATATGTTGATGATCCAGGCGCCGGCCTGGTTCGACCGCGTCCTGCTGGTCGGTTTTGGTCCCTTGGACAAGGCCAAACCAACTATCGCCGAGGCGGCCGGCGGAAGGATCTACGCACTTCTGGGTGCGGTGAAGGCGACCTCGGCGACGGTGGTCCTGGACATGCCGAAGGATGCGCCGGCCGGGCTGAACCTGGCCGCCGATCTGGCGGTGGGCGCGTTGCTGCGGTCCTACCGGTTCGATAAGTACCGCACCGTGCAGAAGCCGGGCCAGAAACCGACCCTGGTCGAGCTTACCATTGCGACGTTGCACCCGAACGCCGCGCGCAGCAGTTTCGGCCGGGCGAAAGCTGTCGCCGATGCCGTGTTTTTCACGCGCGACCTCGTCTCCGAACCCGCCAATATGCTGTATCCTGAAAGCTTTGCCGAACGCGTGCGCGAGCGGCTGACCGCTCTCGGCGTTACCGTCGAAATATTGGGCGAGAGCAAGCTGGCTAAGCTCGGGATGGGCGCACTCCTCGGGGTCGGCCAGGGCAGCGAACGCGAAACCCAGCTTGTAGTCATGAGCTATAACGGCGCGCCCAAAGTGAAGAACAAGCGGCCCATCGCCTTCGTCGGCAAGGGGGTGACCTTCGATACCGGCGGCATCTCGCTGAAGCCCGGCGCGGGCATGGAAGACATGAAATGGGACATGGCCGGTGCCGGCGCGGTCGCCGGCCTGATCGCCGCGCTTGCCGGGCGCAAGGCCAAGGTCAACGCGGTCGGCGTGATCGCCCTGGTCGAAAATATGCCGGACGGTAAGGCGCAGCGCCCGGGCGACATCGTGAAGTCGATGTCCGGTCAGACGATCGAGGTGCTGAACACCGACGCGGAGGGCCGGCTCGCCCTCGCCGATGCGCTTTGGTACACGGTCGACCGCTTCAAGCCGCAGGCGATGATCGATCTCGCGACACTCACCGGCGCGGTCATCATCGCGTTGGGCAGCGAATTCGCGGGGATGTTCGCCAATGACGACGTGTTGGCCGAACAATTGCTGGCTGCCGGCACCGAGAGCGGGGAAAAACTCTGGCGGCTTCCGATGGCCGACGCCTATGACAAGCAGATCGACACCGACGCCGCCGATATGAAGAATATCTCGGACGGCAGAGGAGCCGGCAGTGCGATCGGCGCGGTATTCCTGAAGCGCTTCGTCAAGGATACCCGCTGGGCTCATCTCGATATTGCCGGTGTCGCCTGGGCAAAGAAGGACACGGCTACTGTTCCCAAGGGAGCGACCGCTTTCGGCGTGCGTCTGCTCGACCGGTTCGTCGCCGACGTCTTCGAACATTGAAGTTTGGCACTGATCGGGCCAGCGCGTGACCGAGGTCCGCTTTTATCATCTGCAGCGGCAGCGGCTGGAAGATGTGTTGCCCGCCTTGCTGGAAAAGGCGCGCGAGCGTGGACACCGCATCGTGGTGCAGGCCGGCTCGCCCGAGCGGGTGAAGGCGCTGGACGCGCTGCTCTGGACCTATCGGCCGGAGAGCTTCCTACCGCATGGCAGCGGGCCGGCCGCAGCAACCGCGCCGGACCAGCCGATCTGGCTGACGGCGAATGAGGAAAATCCGAACGCGGCCGATGTCCTGGTCCTGGTCGATGGCGCCACGGCCGAGCTGGCGCCCTATACTCTATGCTGCGAATTGTTCGATGGGTTGGACGATAGCGCGGTCGCCGCCGCCCGCAAGCGCTGGGCGGAGTATAAGGCTGCCGGCCATGGCATCACCTATTGGCAGCAAGGCGAGCGCGGCGGATGGGAGAAGCGGGTGTAACGGCTAGCGCGGCCAGGGTGGACGGTGAGGGGAGCGCCCGCTATAAGGCGCGCAATTCATCTCCCCCTTCCGAGAACGCAAGAGAGCCGCATGTCTGTCGAACGCACTTTTTCGATCATTAAGCCCGACGCCACGCGGCGCAACCTCACCGGGGCCGTCAACCAGAAACTGGAATCCGCTGGTCTGCGGATTGTCGCTCAGAAGCGTCTGCAACTGACCGAGGCGCAGGCCAAGGCCTTCTACGCGGTCCACGCCGAGCGTCCGTTTTATGGCGAGCTGGTGTCCTTCATGATTTCCGGCCCGGTCGTCGTCCAGGTGCTGGAAGGCGAGAACGCGGTCCTGAAAAATCGCGAGGTTATGGGCGCGACCAACCCGGCCAACGCCGAGCCGGGCACGATCCGCAAGGAGTTCGCTGAATCGATCGAGGCCAATTCGGTCCATGGATCGGACAGCCTCGAAAATGCAAAGAACGAGATCGCGTTCTTCTTCTCGGAATCCGAAATCGTCGGCTGAGCGACCGTCGTTGGCCTAGTTGCCGGGGTCTAAAGGACCCCGGTGATGAAGCCGATGAACAGCATCAGGACTACAAGGCCGATAATGCTGCGGACCAGCAGGTGGGTAAAACCGCTCCACATCCGCTTGTGGGACTCAAGGTCCGGGAATTCTTCTATGATAACCGGGCTGCTCATTGTCATTTCCTCGTAAATCGTATCGATCTTTTAGACATGATGACATCGCGCCATCAAGTCGAATATAGGGTCTTTCCACTACCTGCGGCGCTTTACCCGATGGGATTAAGCAGCGGCGAATCGGCGAATTTACCGTTCGCGATGCGCACGATTTCACCTTCGATCGTAACGCGGCCTTCCGCAATCAACCTGATGGCCAGCGGATAGCAGCGATGCTCGGCCTCGAGGATACGCGCGGCCAGGATGTCTTCGTCGTCGCCGTCATGAACGGGTACGGCGGCCTGCAGGATGATCGGGCCGGCATCCATTTCGGGACGAACGAAATGCACGGTGCAGCCGGAAAAGCGGACGCCCGCGGTCAGAGCTTGGCCGTGTGAATCGAGCCCTTTGAACGACGGCAGCAGCGACGGATGGATATTGATCAGCCGGTCGTGCCAACTGGTCGCGAATTTTGCGCTGAGCAGCCGCATGAAGCCCGCGAGACAGACGAGACCGACGCCCGCGGCGCGCAGCGTATCGTCGAGCGCGGTGTCGAACGCTTCGCGGCTCGAGAACTCCTTATGCGGGATGACCTTGGTCGCGACGCCGGCCGCCTGGGCACGCAGCAACCCGCCGGCATCCGCCTTGTTGGAAATCACCAGCACGATTTCCGCCGGAAAGGCCGGGTCGGCAGTGGCGTCGATCAGCGCCTGGAGATTGCTGCCACGTCCCGAGATCAGAACGCCCAGTTTCAGCTTCTCCAGGGGTTTCAGCTTTTCCATGCCGCCTCGACACTGGCGATTATCACCCGATCTTCACCGGATGATTTTGTCACGACCCCGATTTCACGGGGGCCGACATCGCCAAGCAGGGCGAAAGCCTCGTCGCGCCGGTCGGCGGCAACGATGACGACCATGCCGATTCCGCAATTGAACGTGCGGGCCAGTTCCGCCGCCGGCAGCCCGCCGACTCGGGCCATCCAGCGGAAGACCGGAGACAGTTCCCAGTTGTTGGCATCGAGCGCCACGCCCAGTCCATCCGGCAGGACCCGCGGTATGTTTTCGGTCAGACCGCCGCCGGTGATATGGGCGAAGCCCTTAACCGCGCCGGCACGGACCAGCTTCAGGGCCGGCTGCACATAGATTTCGGTCGGCGTCAGTAGTGCTTCACCGAGCGTTTTAGATGGTTCGAACGGCGCGGTGTCGGTCCAGGCCAAACCCGATTGCTCGACCAGCTTGCGCACCAGCGAATAGCCGTTTGAATGGACGCCGCTGGAGGGCAGGCCGATGACGACATCGCCTTCGACGATATTGATGCCGTCCAAAGCCTGACCGCGCTCGACCGCGCCGACCGCGAAGCCGGCCAGATCGTAATCGCCTTCGGCATAGAGGCCCGGCATCTCGGCCGTTTCGCCGCCGATCAGTGCGCAGCCGGCAATCCGGCAGCCTTCGGCGATGCCGGCAATAATCCGCTTCGCGGTATCGACTTCCAGCTTTCCCGTTGCGAAATAGTCCAGGAAGAACAGCGGCTCGGCGCCCTGGACGATCAAATCGTTGACACTCATGGCGACCAGGTCGATGCCGATCGTATCGTGCAAGCCGGTGGCGATGGCGATCTTTAGCTTGGTCCCCACGCCGTCTGTGGTCGCGACCAGGATCGGGTCCTTGAAGCCGGCGGCCCGGGGATCGAACAATGCGCCGAAGCCGCCGAGCGACGCCGTGGTGCCCGAGCGGGCCGAGGCGCGCGCCAGCGGCGCAATCGCTTTCACTAGCGCTGCGCCGGCATCGATGTCGACGCCGGCAGCCTTATATGCGCCGATAGATTGGTTCTTTGGAGTCGTTATGGCGTCCTCGCGCTGGCTACGATATGGTCCGGGCACCCGATAAAGGCGATTGGCTTCGGCGGGCATAGATGAGCGAACATGGACTGCTTTGCAATGTTTAGAGGTCGCCGCACCTTCCAAATCTTGTTGATTGCCATTGCCGTTTCGGCAGTATTCGTCGCTTCGCCGCGCGTGCTGGCCGAAAGCTATATGACGGTCAGCGACGTGCCGGTTGATGTCACTGCGAAAAATTCGGCCGCGGCTCGGGATCAGGCGATCGCCGCCGCCCAGGCCAAGGCTTTCGACCGCCTGGTGAAGCGTTTGGTGCCCAAACCGGCGGACCAGGCCCGGCTGAAGCCCAGCCAGCAGGAAATCGAAGGATTCGTCCAGGACTTCGCGGTCGAAAGCGAGCGCGTCTCTTCCGTCCGCTATATTGCACAGTTCAACGTTCGTTTCCGGGCGGGCCGCGTCAATAAATATCTTGCCGATTCGGGCGTCAGCGCGGTCGGCGATCAGCAGCAGGCGCTGATCGTGCCGATCTACAAGACTTCGGCCGGTACTTTGCTGTGGGAAAACGGCAACCGGTGGCGGGCGGCCTGGGATCGGGGTGGATTCGGCGACGGACCGGTGACCTTGATCCTGCCGAACGGGGACGCCTTCGACACCGGGACGCTGTCGGCCGCCGCCGCGGGAAGCGGCGATATGGGCGCGATTGCCGCGCTGAGCCAGCGCTATCACGCGGCGGGCGTCGTCGTGGCCGTCGCTGAGCCGCGAGATTCGGCGCGCGGCGCGGTATCGGGCCTGGCGCTGACCATCACAACCTACGACCAAGGCGGCACAAGAGGGACACAGACTTTGACGGTCGATCCCGTGGCCGGCGAACAGGCTGATAAGACGCTGCTGCGTGGAGTCGGGGCCGTCGCGTCGGAGCTGGAGAATGGTTGGCGTCAAACAATTGCCAGCAGTGGATCAACCGGCCTGCACCAGGCGACGCCGGTGCCGAGCGAAGCCGCCGACCAAACCCTTGGAGCCGGCTCAGCCACCGCTTATCCGATCGCCGTTTCCGTCGCCGGCATCGGCGACTGGATCAAGCTGCGCAACCAATTAATTGGAACGGCAGGCGTACAGCGCGTGGCGCTCGATGCGGTGACGCGTGACGGTGCCGCGGTGACGCTCGATTTCGCGGGCGATCCGCTGGCCCTGCAGGCGGCATTGGCTGGCAGCGGCTATGTGCTGGTCCAGACATCGCCCGGCAACGCAGCCGGACCAGGGATTTTCAAGTTGCGGCCGGCGGGGTCCGCGTCGGCCGGTTCGCTGCCCGCGCAATGAAAACCAAGGCCGAACTCGCCCTTACTTGGCAGACGGCATTCTGGCTGATCGTAACGGCTGCCTTCATCGTTCTCTTCGTTCTGCTCCGCGGCGTGCTGCTGCCGTTCGTGCTGGGTATGGCCTTGGCCTATGTCTCCGACCCCGCGGCGGACCGTCTGGAGAAGCTCGGTTTACCCCGCTGGTTGGCGACGCTGCTGGTGCTGGGGCTGACCGTTGGTCTGGGTATTTTGGTGCTCATCCTGGTGGTCCCGATCATCGTTAATCAGATCGTTCAGTTAGCCGAGCAGGCGCCGGGCTATCTCGACTTCTTGCGGCAAAGGATTCTTCCAGAAGTCACCCAGTTCGTTGCCCGCTTCGGCGGGCCGCATGACGCGGCCGACTTCCAAAAGACCGCCGGCGCCTATGTGGGCAGCGTCAGCTCATGGATTTTCGGGATGTTGGGCCATGTCTGGTCCAGCGGTTTGGTGATCGCCGATCTCGGCGCGGTCATGTTGCTGACGCCGCTGGTCGCGTTCTACTTTCTGCGGGATTGGGACGTGATGATCGCCACTCTCGATTCCTGGATGCCGTTACGTCATCGGAGCACGTTGCGTACACTGGCGCGCGAAATCGACGGAATTCTCGCCGGCTTCATTCGTGGACAGGCGACCGTCTGCGTCATCTTCGCTATATATTATTCGATCGCGTTGAGCCTGGCCGGGCTCGAGTTCGGTATTATTATCGGAATCGCGGCCGGCATGCTGACCTTCATCCCCTATCTCGGCGCGGCAACCGGCCTTGTCGCCAGCGTTACCGTGGCGTTTATCCAGTTCGACGACCATACGCGCGTAGCCATCGTCGCGGGCGTCTACATCATCGGCCATCTGATCGAGGGCAATCTGGTGACGCCCATGTTGGTCGGCGGCCAGGTGAAGCTACACCCTGTCTGGATCATTTTTTCCTTGATGGCGGGCGGGGCGCTGTTCGGGTTCACCGGCGTTTTGCTAGCGGTGCCGGTCGCCGCCGTGGTCGGTGTGCTGGTGCGTTTTGCACTCAGACAATATCTGAACAGCAATTTCTACGACAACCGCGTCGAGCCCCTCCCGCTGGTCGATCCAGGCGAGCTCTGATCGTGGCGATGGAGCGGGGGCCGGGCGAGCTGGGAATGCGGCAATTGACGCTCCCGTTCGAGCACCGCGTCGCGCATGGTGTCGACAGCTTTCTGGTCGGATCGGGCAATCGGCACGCGGTAGACTGGTTCGACCGCTGGCCGGACTGGCCGTTTACCGCCCTGGTTGTAACCGGTCAGCCGGGCTGCGGGAAAACCCATCTCGCAAGCCTGTGGCGTGCCCGCACCGGAGCGAAGACGATCGACCTTGGTTTTGCGGAAATCGAGCAGGTCGTCGCGGCGGCCGAGGGTGGGCGGAGCGTCGTTGTCGACGATTGCGATCGGGCGATGGACGGCGGCAAGGCTGAGCGGGCTTTGCTTCAGCTCTATAATCTGGTGCGGACCGGCGGCGGCAGGCTGCTGCTGACGGCATGCCGATCGCCGTCCCAGTGGAATTTGAAATTGCCGGATCTGGCGTCTCGCCTCAATAGCGCGATGGTGGTGACGATCGATCCGCCCGACGACGTGCTGCTGGCGTCGATCGCGCTCAAACTTTTTGCCGATCGGCAAATTACGGTGAATGAGGGCGTAATCTCGTTTCTGCTCAATCGTGGCGAGCGCAGCGTCGTTGGTCTGGCCCAGGCGATCGAGGCTTTGGATCGGGCGGCGTTCGCCATGAAGCGTCCGATCACGGTTGCGCTGGCGCGGGATGTACTGGCGGGGCTGGACGACGCGGACGGGACCTAACCGAGCGTCTTCGGGGTCATGAAACGCCTCAATATTGTCCGGTCCGGCGCCAATCGGTCCCACCCTCCGCCATCCAGATCGAAGATCGCCAGGGCGGCGGTCGGAAAATTGTCGCGGATTTGGGCCGCCAGCTGTTTTTCGGAATTGCGTGCCAGCCACAGCGCGACTTCTTGCATGCAGGGATTATGTCCGACCGCAATGACGGCTTGTATATTTGCTGGGGTTTGACGCAGGCGCATGATCATTTTGGCGGAGCTGCACAGATAGAGTTCCCGCTCGATCAACAGGGCTTGGGGAGGCGCGATTTCGCGGCCAACGATGTCCCAGGTTTCGCGGGTTCGACAGGCGGGGGAAACCAGGGCAAGATCGATGACTTGGCCGGCCAGGATTTTTCCCATGAACGCCGCGTCGTGACGCCCGCGTTGGGTCAGCGGCCGATCGAAATCCCGCTGGCCTGTCAACGGGTGAGCCGCCTTGGCGTGACGCAATATGAATAGAACTGGCATGTCAGAACTTTCAGTATTCTATGCGATTTGTAGGTCTGGTCTGAATCTCTTGGATGGCGCGCATGGCACCATTTTGCTATGTACGGGCTCCGACCGGTGTCCAACCATACAAACCTTTGCGAACCCCCATTTCTGCGAGGATTCATGGAATCGACCTTACCGGTAAACAGCGGCGAGTTCATCACGGTTGCGCCCGCTCGAGACCCCGATCGGTTCCTGAATCGCGAACTCTCCTGGCTTGCCTTCGATCAGCGCGTGCTCGAAGAGGCGCAGAATCCGCGGCAGCCGCTGCTTGAGCGTGTCCGCTTTCTGTCGATCATGTCGTCGAACCTCGACGAGTTCTTCATGGTCCGCGTCGCCGGTCTGAAGCAGCAGGTCATGGCCGGCGTCGTCACGCCGAGCGCTGATGGGCTAACCCCGGCGCAGCAACTCAGCGCCGTACGCGACCGTATACAGGACATGATGCTGCACGCTCGCAACACCTGGCATGTACTGCGTCAGGAATTGCGCGAGAACGGGATCGCGGTGATCGATGCGCCTGAACTGACCGACGTGGAGCATGACTGGCTGCGCGCCAAGTTCCTGGCCGATATCTTCCCGATCCTGACGCCGCTGGCGATGGGGCCGACCCATTCCTTCCCGTTCATCCTCAATCGCGGCATCGCGCTCGCGGTGCAAATGTTCGACGATCGTGCGGGGCGCGACCTAGATGCACTGGTGCCGATTCCCTCACAGCTCGACCGCTTCGTCGCGTTGCCGGGCGCCGATACGCGCTTCATCCCGCTCGAGCAGGTGATATTGCTGTTCCTCAATTACCTGTTCCCGCCCTTTGCGCTCCGCGCGTCGGGCGTGTTCCGGATCCTGCGTGACAGCGATCTCGAGGTTGATGACATCGACATCGAGGAAGATGCGCATCATCTGATGCAGAACATCGAAAGCGCGTTGAAGCGCCGGCGCCGCGGCAACGTCATCCGGCTGAATGCCAGTTCCGACATGTCGCCCGACCTGCTCGATTTCCTGACCGAAGAACTGGACGTCCAACCCGAGGATCTGAGCATCTCAGAGGGGCTGATCGGCCTTGTCGATATCAAGCAGTTAATCATCGATACGCGACCCGACTTGCTGTTCACCCCCTATACGGCCCGCTTTCCTGAACGTATCCGGGATTTCGGCGGCGACTGTTTCGCGGCCATCCAGGCCAAGGACATCGTCGTTCATCATCCCTATGAAAGCTTCGATGTGGTGGTTCAGTTCCTGCGCCAGGCAGCGCACGATCCGGATGTGGTCGCCATCAAGCAGACGCTCTACCGCACGTCTAAGGACTCGCCGATCATCAAGGCGTTGATCGAGGCGGCGGAGGCCGGGAAATCGGTGACGGCGTCGGTCGAACTCAAGGCCCGTTTCGATGAAGAGGCCAATCTTCGCTGGGCGCGCGACCTGGAACGCGCCGGGGCGCAGGTCGTGTTCGGCTTCGTCGACCTCAAGATCCACGCGAAGACGTCGCTGGTCGTTCGGCGCGAGGGCGGTACCCTCAGGTCCTATGTTCATTACGGGACTGGAAACTATCATCCGGTGACGGCGAAGATTTATACCGACCTGTCCTTCTTCACCTGCGACCCGGTGTTGACCAGCGATGCGCAGCGCATGTTCAATTTCATGACCGGCTACGCCCAACCCGACGCACTGGAAAAGCTGGCGATCTCGCCGATCAATCTGCGTAAGACGATCGTCGAATTAATCGAAGAGGAAATCCAGCACGCGGGAAAGGGTCGGCCGGCGCAGATCTGGGCAAAGGTGAACAGCCTGGTCGATCCGGAAATGATCGATCTGCTTTATCGCGCATCCGGCGCAGGCGTGGAGATTGACTTGATCGTCCGCGGCATATGCTGCCTGCGACCCGGCGTGCCGGGACTATCGGAGCGCATTCGGGTGCGCAGCCTGGTGGGACGGTTCCTCGAGCATGCCCGAATCCTTTGCTTCGGCGCTGGGCATGCCTTACCTTCGAAACAGATGAAGCTCTATATTTCTTCGGCGGACTGGATGCAGCGAAACCTCGATCATCGCATCGAAACCTTGGTCCCATTGGAGAACCCGACGGTTCGCCAACAGGTTTTCGACCAGATCATGGTCGCCAATCTGAAGGACGATACGCAGAGTTGGCTGATGCAATCCGACGGTACCTATCAGCGGGTCAAGCCTGGTCGCAATCCATTTTCGGCACATAATTATTTCATGACCAACCCAAGCCTCTCCGGTCGCGGTAGCGCGACCCACGAAACGCGCAATCCGCCCCGTTTACTGCTCAAGTCTTCTCAATGACGGAGCCGGAGGGACGGCCCGGTACGCGCGGGGCAGTCCGGAGGCAGGCGGCGACACTGCCGGATCAGCGCGTCGCGGTTATCGATATCGGGTCGAACTCCGTCCGATTGGTGGTGTTCGACGGTCTCACGCGCGCGCCGATTGCCCTGTTCAATGAAAAAGTCTTCGCGGCTCTTGGCAAGACTGTCGGTGAAACCGGCAAACTGAACCCCATCGGGGTCGGGCAGGCCTTCTCGACCCTGACCCGGTTCAGTTTGCTGCTGAAGGCGATGAAGGTCGGGTCCTGCCATGTGGTGGCCACCGCGGCTGTGCGCGATGCAGCCGATGGCCCCGCCTTCCTGCAGGAGGTGAAGGCCCGCTCCGAACTGGACGTGACCATCATCAGCGGCGAGGAGGAGGGGCGCCTGTCCGCCGAGGGCGTGCTGTCCGGCATCCCGGACGCCGACGGTGTGATGGGCGACATGGGCGGCGGCTCGGTTGAACTCGTCCGGATCAAAAACGGTGTCGTCGGCGAGCGGACAACCATGCCCTTCGGTCCGTTTCGTCTGATCGCAATGGGCGGTTCGCGCAGCGCGCAAATCTCGCTGGTCGAGGGGCGCCTCGCCGCCCTGCCGTGGTTGCTCGATGTGCGCGGCGCGACGGTCTATGCCGTCGGCGGAATTTGGCGGGCCTTCGCCAAGGTGCATATGGAGCATGTCGGCCACCCGCTGCACATTATCCATCACTATGCGATCGATGCGATGGCGGCGGTCGAGTTCGCCCAATTGCTGTCCAGGCAGAGTCGCGTGTCGCTGGAAGGGTCGGGTATCTCGCGCCGCCGGGTCGATGCTCTTCCATATGCGGCAATGTTCATGGAATGCCTGCTTAAGCGGGCGAGGCCGGCCAAGCTGGTCTTTTCCGCCTATGGGCTGCGCGAGGGCATACTGCACGACCTGCTGCCCCCGCAGACCCGAGCGCTCGACCCGCTACTGACCGCCTGCGACGACCTCGCCGGGCGGGTGGGACGGTTCGCCAATGCCCAGTCCCTGGTATCTTGGGTCAGGTCGGTTGGGCGGCCATTCGCAGTGCATCCCCGGCTCAGCACCGCGGTTTGCCTGCTCAGCGACATCGGCTGGCTGGAGCATCCGGACTATCGCAGCGAACAGGCCTATCTGCGGACGTTGCGCGCCCCGCTCGGCGGGATCGACCATATGGGGCGCGCTTTCGTCGCGCTCGCGCTGCATTTGCGCTATGGCGGCCGGGTGGACGATCCGGTCGCCTATGCGGCGCATGCCCTGCTGACGGAGGATGAGGTGGCAGATGCCGCCGCGCTCGGGCTGCTGCTCAGGCTCGCCTATACGCTGTGCGGCGGCGCGCTTTCGCTGCTGGATGTTACCGCAATTTCACGCGACCGGGACCGGCTCGTGCTGCGTATCGCGCCGGAATATGCGGACCTCAGGGTGGATGCGGTGGAACGGCGGCTGGATGCGGCTGCTAAGGCGCTCGGCCTGTCGGCGGAAGTCATGATCGCACCGCTGCCGACGCGACTAAACGCCTGCTAACGCCAGCGGATTGAGCGTCACGTCTAGGCGACCGGAAATATTTTTACGCGGCCGCGTTCAAGGCCCAAGGTCAGCTTGCCGTCGCGCAGCGCCTCGGCGTCGGCGCCGAACAGCTCATAACGCCAGCCGCTGAGTGCGGTTTGTCCGGCGGCGATGTTCTCCAACTCGTCGGTGGTGGACAGAAGGCGCGCGGCGACGCCGTTCTTTTCGGCCTTGTGCTTGAGCAGGACTTTGAGCAGTTCCACGGTCGAACCCAGATTGCCGGGCGTTTCGGCGACGACGTCGGGCCTGGGCAAGGTGTCTTGCGGCATCGCCATGACGCGCTCGATCGCCTCGATCACCGCAGCGCCCCATTTTCCTTCGGCGAAGCCTCCCGGCAGGCCGCGCGTGCGGGCAAGCTGCGCGGCCGTCGTAGGGAGGTGCGACGCAAGCTCGATCAGCGCCTCGTCGCGCAAGATGCGCCCGCGCGGCATGTCGCGCTTCTGTGCTTCGATTTCGCGCCAAGTGGCCAATGCTTTCAGCGCGGCCAGGGTGCGTGGCTTGGGATTACGCAGCTTCAGCCGGCGCCAGGATTCGACCGGATCCAGCCGGTAGATGCCGGGATCGCTCAAGATCGCCATGTCGGTCTCAAGCCAGTGCTCGCGCCCGGTATGCGCCAGTTGGTCGCGCAGTTTGACATACACGGTGCGCAGATGGATCACGTCGTCGAGCGCGTAGATCAGTTGCCGCTCGGTCAGCGGGCGATAGCCCCAATCGGTGAAGCGGCTGGATTTATCGACCGCGGCCTTGGCGAGCTTGGATACCAGCGATTCGTAGCTGGCGCTCTCGCCGAAGCCGCAGACCATGGCCGCGACCTGCGTGTCGAAGATCGGGGCGGGGACCTGGCCCGTCGCGTGGAAGAAGATTTCCAGGTCCTGCCGGCCGGCATGAAAGACTTTCAACAGGTCGGGATCCTGCATCAGCTCGTAAAGCGGCGTCAGGTCGATGCCAGGCGCCAGCGGATCGATCGCGGCGACGGAGGCCGGCCCGGCGATCTGGACGAGGCAGAGTTTGGGCCAATAGGTCTGGTCGCGCAGGAACTCCGTATCGACCGCGATGAAGTCGGCTCCGGCCTGTTCGGCGCAAAACTTGGCGAGGGCGTCTGTGTCGGTAATCAAATTCATTCTGCCAGTTATAGTCTCCGTTTGCGCTATGAATAGGGGCGGTTCTTGACATCCCACGCCAAACCGACCTTCTTCCCGCCGAATCCTTGTTGAGGCCATGACTATGCATCCCTATCGCACCCATACCAGCGGCGCGCTACGCGTCACCGATGTCGGCGCCACCGCGCGCATTTCCGGCTGGGTGCATCGCAAGCGTGACCACGGCAACCTGTTGTTCCTCGATCTGCGCGATCATTTCGGCATTACCCAATGCGTGGTCGATAGCGACAATCCGCATTTCGCCGCGCTGGAGGGCCTGCGCGTCGAATCGGTCTTGACCATCACCGGCAAGGTCGTGGCGCGCAGCCCGGAGACGGTGAACCCAAAACTCGCCACCGGCGAGGTCGAGGTCGTCGTCAGCGATCTGACCGTTCAGTCGCGCGCCGACCTGCTGCCGCTGCAGGTGAACAGCGAAACCGATGCCGCGGAGGAGATTCGACTGCGGTATCGCTTCCTCGACCTTCGCCGCGACAAGATTCACCGCAATATCCTGCTGCGCTCGGCCGTCATCTCATCCTTACGCAAGCGGATGCTTGACCAGGGCTTCACCGAGTTCCAGACGCCGATCCTGACGGCGTCCAGCCCGGAAGGTGCGCGCGACTTCCTGGTGCCCAGCCGCCTGCATCCCGGCACCTTTTATGCGCTGCCGCAGGCGCCGCAGCAGTTCAAGCAGCTGCTGATGGTGGCGGGCTTCGACCGCTATTTCCAGATCGCCCCCTGCTTCCGCGACGAGGACAGCCGGGCCGACCGCAGCCCGGGCGAGTTCTACCAACTCGATTTCGAAATGTCGTTCGTCACCCAGGAAGACGTCTTCGCCGCGATCGAGCCCGTGCTCCACGGCGTCTTCGAGGAGTTCGCCGGCTGGACCGGTCCAGATAGTAATGGCAAGGGGCGGACAGTGTCCTCCCTGCCGTTCCCGCGCATCCCGTTCGAAGAATCGATGCTGAAATATGGCAGCGACAAGCCCGACCTGCGCAACCCGCTGATCATCACCGACGTCACAGACGTGTTCGCCCGCGACGATGTCGAATTCCGCGCTTTCAAGGGCACGGTCGAAAAAGGCGGCGTGGTGCGCGCGCTACGCGTCCCCGGCGTCGGCTCCAGGCCGCGCAGCTTCTTCGACAAGCTGAACGATTGGGCGCGGGAACAGGGCGCGCCGGGCCTAGGCTATATCATCCTCGAGGGTGACGTGGGGAAGGGCCCGATCGCCAAATTCGTTCCCCCCGCGGCTTTGGCTGCGCTGGTCCAGGCGGCGGGCCTGGAATCGGGCGACGCCGTGTTCTTCGTCTGCGACCAGAAAGGCCCGGCGGCCAAGCTGGCCGGTCTGGCGCGCACGCGCATCGCCGACGAACTTGGGTTGATCGATAAGACCCGGTTCGAATTCTGCTGGATCGTCGACTTCCCGATGTATGAGATGAACGAGGAAACCGGCCAGATCGATTTCAGCCACAACCCGTTCTCGATGCCGCAGGGTGGGCTGGAGGCGCTGGAAACTCAGGACCCGCTGACCATCAAGGCCTATCAGTACGATATCGTCTGCAACGGCGTGGAACTGTCATCCGGCGCGATTCGGAATCACCTGCCCGAGATCATGGTCAAGGCCTTCGCCATCGCCGGCTATAGCGAGGAAGTGCTGGAGGCCCGGTTCGGCGGCATGATGTCCGCCTTCCGCCTGGGCGCTCCGCCGCATGGCGGCTCCGCCCCCGGCGTTGATCGTATCGTCATGCTGCTGGCCGACGAACCCAATATCCGCGAGGTCATCGCCTTTCCGCTGAACCAGAAGGCGGAAGATCTTCTGATGGGCGCACCGGCACCGGTCGATCCGGCGCGGCTCAGGGAAATCCATATTAAGCTGGACCTGCCGAAGGCGAAGCTGGCGGCCGGGCCGAAGGTGTCGGAGTAGAAATTCCTTCACCTCTGCAATGCCGCGACCTGTCTGCTTGAAAAGGCCAGGCGTTCCGCCTGTATTCGGACCGTGTAGGTCAGCAGCGCGGCGGTCAGGTCGGGATTGTCCCGATTCAGCCTTTCGTAAGCGGCGCGGCCCAGCGCCCACACGGTGGCAACGCCGTCGATGCGCAGATCGGCAGTGCGCGGTACGTCTAGGAAAAAGCCGATCTCGCCCAGCAAGGTGTTCGCACCGAAAACTCGCTGGCGGATGGGGGTATGCCCGGGCCGTTCGACCTCGACGCTGACCCGGCCGCGTTCGATGAACAACAACGAATCCGTGGGATCGCCGGCACGGCAGAGATGGCCTCCGTCGGCATAATGGGCGGGTTCCAGCGCCGCGATCAGCACGGCGGCTCGCTCTTCGCCGCCCAACGCGTCGGCGAGCCAGTCGTTCAGGGGCCGGTAATCCGCGGGCTGCAGACCATGCACCCCCAGCAGCGTGTTTTCGCCGAGTTCCAGGGCGACATCGAGACTGTCATGCCCGATCACGCCGCCGCAAAGCGCGCCGGTATCGGTCATTACATGCCGGATCTCCCCTGAGACGCCGACCACGACGTGAGTAACGCCATGGTTGCGCAACATCTCCTCGATACGCAGCAGACTGGAGCCGGCGGAGGAATCGATGCCGCTGACGGCTGAGAAATCGAAGATCACCATGCGCGGGGACTTTTGCGACAGCAGCGTGCGTATCCGCTCCTGCAGGTGATAGGCCGAGCCGAAGAAGATGAAGCTAGCCAGTTGCAGTATATGGACCTCACTGCCATGAGCCGCGATCAGTTCCATTTCCTCCGATGACCGCACGAGCGATGATGGCCGCTCGTCGAGAGTGAAGCCGTGCCTGACGATATCGACCCGGCTGACGCTCAGCGCGAAGATGACGCAGCCGCCTAGCACGCCGACCAGGAATCCGATCAGAACGCCGAACCAGGCTGTGACCAGCAGGATGGCCGGCACCAGCAGCCATTCCAGTGTCGTCAGCCGTCCCCGGCTGGCGACGCTCCAGCGCCACATGAGCCGCACGCCGAGTTCCAGCAGCAGGCCGGCCAGAACGAAGCGCGGAACATATCCGACGAGGCTGAGTCCCTCGCTCAGCACGGCCAGTCCGACGAGTGCGACGACGACCCCGGTGATCCGGCCCGTGCCGCCGGCTTCGCGCGCCAGGATGGTGCGGTTCAGCGAGATGTGGCCGATCAGCCCGCCTGCTAAGCCCGAAGCGATATTCGCCAGGCCCTGGACCCTCAGTTCGTCATCCAGATCGACATCGGTCCGCCATGCCTGCTCGATGGCGGTTGCGGTGAACACGATCGTCAGCGCCGCCATCAAAATGGCGGCGGCGATCTCCCCCGATACCGGCAAAAGAGCCGCCCAGTGCGCATGCCAGAATCCGCGGGCCAGCATCGGGAGGGCGACATCCATTCCCTTGGTGGCGGTGAACATCCAATTGGCAGCATGCATGGGACGGCCTGACGATTCCAGCATCTTGAAGGTGAGATCGGCAGCGAACGCTGCGATCGCCAGCGCAACGGGCAGGGCCAGGAAATGCTTGATCCGAACGGTGATCTGCCAAAGCAGCCACGCCCAGGCGGCGGTCACCGCCAGCATCGCCGCGGCCTCCGTCCCCGAGAATGCGGCGATCGTCGAGAGCTTCACAGGCACGCCGGTCGACATCCGGATCGCGCCGGCCGCCATGACCCAGCCTGATGCCGCCTGAAAGCCGGCGACAACCGGATAGGGAATGAAGCGGGCGAGACGGCCCAGGCGGTTGCAGCCGAGTAGATAGAGCGCAATGCCGGTGGCCAATCCGGCGGCGGCCAGCGCTGCAAGTGCAAGATAGAGCGCCCCGTCGTCCGTTTGCGCCGCGAGCGCGGGCGCCAGCGACGCCATCATCGCCGCCATCAGCGCGGCGGTATTCCCCTCCGGCCCCGAGATCGACATCGGGAAACCGCTCTTGAGCGAGATGACGAGGCCGGTGACGGCGCTGCAGATCAGTGCCGCCGCGACGCCCTGGCCGAGAAAGCGCTGGAGCGGACCGGCGAAAATCAGCGCGCCGAACGAAAAGCAATAGGCCAGCGATACCGATGACGTCACCAGACCGGCGGCGAAATCCCGGGTGAGGTTTTTCTGCATTGTTGCGAGGCCGGTTCGGAGAGGGAAAAGACGAGGCAGGACAATAAATTCCGCTATTACTAATGAATTCTTGGTGAATCGGAATTTATAAAAACGATATGGGTGACGGGTGGAAAATGCAACGCGGGCGAGCAGGGGATCGGTCATGCTGATACGCCGCGATGCCTTGCGCATGGCGGGCGCCGCCCTGATCGTGGGTTCGCCATTCGCACGTGCGTTCGCCGCTGCTTCGACGGTTAGTACGCCGGTCGATTTCGATGTGCCCCGCGGCGGCTGCGATTGCCATGTCCATGTCGTGGGCGACCCGTTGCGTTTTCCGATGGCTATCGGGCGTGTCTATACACCGCCGCCCGCCTCGGCCGACGCACTGTTGGATTTGCAGCGAGCCTTGCGCCTCGACCGGGTGATTATCGTCCAGCCGAGTTTCTATGGCACCGACAATGCCGCCATCCTCGACGCCATACGGCAGCTTGGACCCGGGCGGGCGCGGGGCGTAGCGGTGATCGACGAGACGATGCCGCCCGGATCGTTGGAGGCTATGCGGACGGCAGGCGTTCGCGGTATCCGGGTCAATCTGGAAACCGCGGGCGAAGTCGATCCCGCCCTGGCGGCCCGGCGATTAGGGACCGCTATCGGGCAAGCTCAGGCGCGAGGCTGGCATATTCAGCTCTATACCCGCCTGTCGGTGATCGCTTCGATGGCCGGCGAGTTTGCGGGGTCGCCGGTGCCGCTCGTCTTCGATCATTTCGCAGGGGCGCAGGGGGCCATGGGGCCTGCGCAACCTGGTTTCGATGCCTTGCTCACACTGGTTCGCTCCGGCAAGGCCTATGTCAAAATCTCCGGCGCCTATCGTGCCTCGAAGGCCGCGCCGACCTATGACGATGTCGCCCCGCTGGCAAAGGCGCTCGTCGCCGCCAATCCGGACCGGGTCCTGTGGGGCAGCGACTGGCCGCATACGGACCCGACCCGCCTTCCCGACCGGGTGCCGACCGACGTGACCCCATTCCTACCCATCGACGACGGGATGATGCTGAATCAACTCTCACGGTGGGTGCCCGATGCGGCGCTCAGGCGGAAAATCCTGGTCGATAATCCGGGGCGCCTTTACGGATTTTGACGGCGCAAACTATCTCGCGTAAGGCCACGCCAGCTCCTTGGCGCTGTCGGGTTTGTACAATACCGAGACGGAATATTCGACCTCATCTGATTGAGCGGGCCACGCCATTTCCTATCTCGGACCTCGCAAAATCCCGGCATCGCGAGCATCGGCTGCGTTGGCTTTTGTGGAAGTGGCGGCTATGGACGCCGCTGGTCGGTCGTGGCCGACCCAGATTACGAATATGCTTACAGATGGGTGACGGAGAGCGTCCGCACTGCCTGTAAAACCAACGGATCGAGGCCTGCGCCGCCCTGATCTGCATACGCGGCGATGGTCCGGCGCATGCTCGGGTCCCAAAATTTCTTCAAATGGTTAGCAATTCCCGCGACCGGGTCTTGCCGGTGCTGGCTGGAAAAATATTTGCCGATCTGGTTGGCCATATAGATCAGCCGATCAGGCGACACTGCGCACCTCCGCTTCCCTGATCCGGCCGGGATGGGTGAATATCTCGAAATCCTCGCCGCGTGCGATGGCGATCAAGGTCATGCCGCAGGCTTCGGCGGTGCGGATGGCCAAGGCGGTCGGCGCCGATACGGCAACCAGGACCGATGCACCCAGAATCGCAGTCTTCTGCACCATTTCGACTGATACTCTACTGGTCAGCAGTACGACGCCGCCGGATCCGACGATGGACCGGCGGGCAAGCGCGCCCGCAAGCTTATCCAGGGCGTTATGGCGGCCGACATCCTCGCGCAGCGCAACGATACCGTCGGCCGATGTCCAGAAGGCGGCGGCATGTACCGCGCGGGTCTCGCGGTTGAGCTTCTGCCCGGCCGGCATTGCCGCCATTGCGGCTGCGATCGCGTCGGGGGACAGCGTAAGGCCGGCATTAACATCCGGTGCGGGGCGCGCGGTCTCCTCCAGGCTTTCCATACCGCACAGCCCACATCCGGTCGGTCCAGCGAGATAGCGCCGGCGGTCGGAATAAGTCGATATCCGGTCCTCGCCGACCCACATACGCAGTTCGATGCCGATATCGCGCGTCACGACCTCGAGTTCGCGGACGTCCTCGGCTTTGTCGATCACCCGCTCGGCAAGGCTGAAGCCGATGGCGAAATCCTCGAGGTCAGCGGGCGTCGCCATCATGACGGCATGGGCGAGGCGGTTATAGGTGAAGGCGACCGGAACTTCCTCGGGCACCGCCCGCTCACCGGCGCGCAGGCGTCCGCCAGTCGACGAGATCTCGGGGACGCGCACCACAGGTTTGGGTGGCCGTCGCCCGGTCATCTGCCGCGCGGTCATTCGGCGGCTTCCGCAATATGGCGATTATGCTCGCTGAGCTCCTGATAGTGGCTCTGCCACTCGGTGGGCCCGTTGGACGGCGACACCTGTACCGCGGTGACCTTGTATTCCGGGCAGTTGGTCGCCCAGTCCGAGAATTCGGTCGTCACGACATTCGCTTGGGTCTCGGGATGGTGGAAGGTCGTGTAGACGACGCCCGGAGCGACACGCTCGGTGATTTTGGCGCGGAGCGAGGTGCCGCCGGAGCGGCTCTGCAGCCGCACCCAGTCGCCCTCGCGGACGCCGCGTTGCTCGGCATCGTGCGGGTGGATTTCCAGCAGGTCCTCGGGGTGCCAGGCCACATTGCCGGTCCGCCGCGTCTGAGCGCCGACATTATAATGGCTGAGGATGCGTCCGGTGGTCAGCAGCAGCGGGAAGCGCGGACCGGTCCGCTCGTCGGTCGCCACATATTCGGTAAGGACGAAATGGCCCTTGCCGCGCACGAAATGATCGATATGCATGATCGGCGTACCTGTCGGTGCGGCATCGTTGCAGGGCCATTGAACCGAGCCCAAAGCATCCAAACTGTCATATGAAACGCCAGCAAAGGTCGGCGTCAGATGCGCGATCTCGTCCATGATTTCGGACGGATGGTTGTACTGCATCGGAAAACCCATGGCATTGGAGATCGCCATGGTGATCTCCCAGTCAGCCATGCCTGAGCGCGATGGCATGACCTTGCGCACCCTGCCGATGCGACGCTCGGCGTTGGTGAAGGTTCCATCCTTTTCGAGGAAAGTCGAACCCGGCAGGAAGACGTGGGCGAAATTCGCAGTCTCGTTCAGAAAGAGGTCCTGGACGACGACACATTCCATATTTTCCAGACCTGCCACGACATGCTGCGTGTCCGGATCGGACTGGGCGATATCTTCGCCCTCGATATAGATTGCCTTGAAGCTTCCATCGACGGCCGCGTCCAGCATGTTGGGGATACGCAGGCCCGGCTCGGGGTCGAGCGGCACGTTCCAGAAAGCCTCGAACATCGTCCGCGTCGCGTCGTCAGAGATATGGCGATAGCCGGTGAATTCGTGTGGGAACGAGCCCATGTCGCAGGCTCCCTGGACATTGTTCTGTCCGCGCAGCGGATTCACGCCGACGCCCCGCCGCCCGATATTACCGGTTGCCATCGCCAGATTGGCCATGGCCATCACCGTGGTCGTCCCTTGGCTGTGTTCGGTGACGCCCAGCCCGTAATAGATCGCGCTGTTTCCGCCGGTGGCGTAAAGGCGCGCGGCCGCACGGACGGTCTCGGCCGGCACGCCGGTGATCGTTGCCGTCGCCTCGGGGCTATGGTGTTGTTCGGCGACGAAAGCGGCCCAATCCTGAAACTCGTCCCAGTCGCAGCGTTCGCGGACGAAGGCCTCGTCGGCCAGGCCTTCGGTCACGATCACATGCGCCAGCGCGGTCAGCAGCGCGACATTGGTACCGGGCGTAAGCTGGAGATGATAGGACGCCTCAACATGCGGCATGCGCACCATGTCGATCCGGCGCGGATCGACAACGATCAGCCTGGCTCCGGAGCGCAACCGCTTTTTCATCTGCGAGGCGAAGACCGGATGCGCGTCGGTCGGGTTGGCGCCGATGATCAGAACCACATCCGCTTCGGTGACGGAATCGAAGTCCTGCGTTCCGGCCGAGGTGCCGAAGGTCTCCTTCAGCCCATAGCCGGTCGGTGAGTGACAGACCCGGGCACAGGTATCGACATTGTTGTTGCCGAACCCGGCGCGGATCAGCTTCTGAATCAGATAGGTCTCTTCATTGGTGCAGCGCGACGAGGTGATCCCGCCGACGGCGTTGCGGCCGTATTTCGCTTGGATGCGCTTGAATTCGGAGGCGACATAGGCGATCGCCTCGTCCCACGATACCTCTCGCCATGGGTCGCTGATCTTTTCCCGGACCATCGGGTTCAAAATGCGGTCGCGGTGCGTGGTGTAACCCCAGGCGAAGCGGCCCTTGACACAGGAATGGCCGTGATTTGCCTTGCCGTCCTTGTACGGCACCATGCGGACGACCTCGGTTCCCCGCATCTCTGCCTTGAAGCTGCAGCCGACGCCGCAATAGGCGCAGGTGGTGATGACCGAATGCTCCGGCTGGCCGATCTCGATGACCGACTTCTCGATCAAGGTCGCGGTCGGGCAGGCCTGGACGCAGGCGCCACACGAGACGCATTCCGAGCCGATGAAGTCTTCATCCATGCCGGCCGAGACTTTTGAGTCGAAGCCGCGCCCGTCGATCGTAAGCGCGAACGTGCCCTGGACCTCCTCGCAGGCTCGCACGCAGCGCGAGCACACGATGCATTTGGATGGGTCGAAAGTGAAATAGGGATTGGATTCGTCCTTTGCGGCTTTGAGATGGTTGTCGCCGTCGAAACCATAACGTACTTCCCGCAGGCCGACTGCGCCGGCCATATCCTGTAATTCGCAATCGCCGTTGGCGGCGCAGGTCAGGCAATCCAGCGGATGGTCGGAGATATAGAGCTCCATGACGCCACGGCGAATCTGCTTCAGCCGCTCGGTCTGGGTCAGGACCTTGATCCCTTCGGCGACCGGCGTGGTGCATGATGCCGGTGTGCCATTGCGTCCCTCGATTTCGACCAGGCAGAGGCGGCAGGAGCCGAAGGCATTGACCGAATCGGTAGCGCAGAGCTTGGGCACCTGGATTCCGGCATCGACCGCCGCGCGCATCAGCGAGGTGCCTTCGGGGACTGTCACAGCGACGCCGTCGATGGTCAGCGTGACGTTCTTTTCGGCCTTCGAGGCGGGCGTGCCGTAATCGATTTCTTGGATCAAGGTCATTTGCGCCTCCTCACGCGGCTGCCAATGGCACGCGCGCTACGAAATCTTCCGGGAAGAAGCGCAGGGCGCTCATCACTGGATATGGGGTGAAGCCGCCGAGGGCGCAAAGCGATCCGAATTTGAGGGTCTGGCATAGATCTTCGATTAGATCGATGCCGGCAGCCACGCCTTGACCTCGCGCGATACGGTCGAGTACTTCGACCCCGCGGGTCGAGCCGATCCGGCAGGGCGTGCATTTCCCACAGGATTCGATCGAACAGAACTCCATGGCGAAACGCGCCTGCTTCAGCATATCCACCGTGTCGTCGAAGACCACGACTCCGCCATGGCCGATCAGCCCATCGCGAGCTGCGAAGGCCTCATAGTCAAACGGCGTATCGAACAGATCGCGCGGGAAGTAAGCGCCAAGCGGGCCGCCGACCTGCGCCGCGCGCACCGGGCGTCCGCTGGCGGTTCCGCCGCCGATGTCATCGACCAGCTCACCCAGCGTGACGCCGAACGCGGTCTCGAACAATCCGCTACGGCGGATATTGCCCGCCAGCTGGATCGGCATCGTGCCGCGCGACCGGCCCATTCCGAAGTCGCGATAGTAGGCTGCGCCTTCGGCGAGAATGGTCGGCACTGCTGCAAGCGACAGTACGTTGTTGATGACCGTCGGCTTACCGAATAGTCCCTGATGGGCAGGCAATGGCGGTTTGGCGCGAACCTGGCCGCGTTTGCCCTCGAGGCTTTCAAGCAGCGAGGTTTCTTCGCCGCAGACATAGGCGCCGGCGCCGACCTGCACCTGAATATCGAAGCCGTAGCTCGAACCTGAGACATGCGCGCCCAAATAGCCCGAGGACCGCGCAACCGCGATTGCCGCCTCCATCGCCGCCACCGCCGCGGGATATTCAGAACGGATATAGATGGTGCCTTCCGTCGCCCCGGTCGCGATTCCGGCGATGGTCATACCCTCGATCAGGATGAAGGGGTCGCCCTCCATGATCATACGGTCGGCGAACGTGCCGGAATCGCCTTCGTCGGCATTGCAGACGATATATTTCTGTGGCCCGGGCGTATCGAGCACGGTCTTCCATTTAATGCCGGTCGGAAAACCGGCGCCGCCACGGCCGCGCAGGCCGGACTGGGTTACTGCCTCGACGATTGCGGCTGGCTGCAGCGCTAAAGCCTGTTCCAATCCCCGGTAGCCGCCATGGGTGCGGTAATCGTCGAGTGACAGGGGATCGACAATGCCGCACCGGGCGAAGGTGAGCCGGTTTTGGCGTTTCAGGAACGGAATGTCCTCCGGCCTCCCCAGACGCAGCGTGTGGGAACCGCCGTTCAAGAAATCGGAATTCAGCAAGTCATCGAGCTCATCAGCCGAGACAGGGCCATAAGCGATCCGCCCTTCGGCGGTTTCGACCTCGACCATCGGTTCCAGCCAATACAGGCCACGTGAGCCGGTGCGTACGATCTGCACCGGCAGGCCGCGCTCGGCACACGCCTGGCCCAGCATCTGGGCCACCTCATCGGCGCCGACGGCGACGGCGGCTGAATCCCTTGGGATATAGATTTTGGTGGTCATTGCGCCTGCTCGATCAGCGCGTCGAGGCGGGATTGGGTCAGGCGGCCGACTAACCTATTGTTAATCATGGCGGACGGTGCGGTGGCGCACAGGCCGAGGCAGAAGACGGCGTCCAGCGTCACCCGACCGTCACGTGTCGTTTCACCCCAGTTCACGCCCAGTTTTGCCCGCGCACGCGCGCCGAGCGCATCCCCGCCCATCGACTGGCAGGCCTCGGCCCGGCAAAGCTTGAGCACATGGCGGCCAGGCAATTCGCGGCGGAAGTCGTGATAGAAGGTGACGACGCCGTGAATCTCGGCTCGCGAGAGGTTCAGCGCTTCGGCGATAAGCGGGATCGCGGCCTCGGGAATGAAGCCGAACGCTTCCTGCAATGCATGAAGGATGCGCAGCGTCGACCCGCTCTCAGTCGCGTGCGCGGCGATGATCTCCCGCGCCCGCGCCTCTTCCCAAATCTCGAACGGCATCCCGGCCTCGATAGAGTATGACAATCGCTCTGTTGTTTATTTGGGCTCGATTCCGGCGGTGATCAATGTGGAGGTTCCGTCGCGTCATAGAGAATATCTATCGGACTTTCCGCTTTTGAGGGTCAATGCGACCTCCAGCGCCTCGGCGATTAGGGCAGCAGCGAGCGGGGAGGTGACTTCGCGGTTGGGTACGACCAAGCCGATCGTATGGATCGCCGACGGCTCGACAATCGGTATCGCGCGGATGACGTCGGTAAGACCCAGCGTTTCGACCAGCTTGATGGGCATCACCGTCGCCCATTGCCGGGTCCGGATATGGGAGAAGAGGACGATCATGGAGTTGGATTCGAGCGTCGGCGGCAGGTTCTCATTGCCCGCCGCCGCCAACAGTCCATCGATGATCCTGCGATTTTGCATGTCGGGCGTCAGCAGGCACAGTGGAATGCGCCCGACGTCGGCCCAGGTGACCTGCTTTCTATCGCCGAGCGGGCTTTCGGCCGCAATCAGCAGGCAATAGGATTCCGAGTAGAGCGGCACGGCGCGCACCCTGCCCAGCGGCTCATTATCGAGATAGGTAATGCCGGCATCGACCTCGAGATTTTCGAGTTGGCGCAGTGTTTCGCTCGAGGTGCGCGAGAGGATGGTGAAGCGCACGCCGGGATGCTTGGCGCGATAGGGCGTGGTCAGGGCGGAAACCATGGCGAGCGCAGTCGGAACCACGGCGATCCGCAGATGGCCGGTCAATTCGCCGCGCTTCAGGGCGCGGACCTCGTCCCGCATCGCCCGCGTGTCGCCGACGATCCGCCGAGCCCAGTCCAGCACGCGCTCCCCCTCGGGCGTAAAGCCGAGGAAGCGCGAACCGCGATTGACCAGGAGCACGCCGAGCGTGTCTTCGATCTGTTTGACGCCGGCCGAGAGCGTCGGCTGCGTTACGCCGCAGCTGTCGGCCGCGCGTCCGAAATGCTTCTCGCGTGCCAGGGCCAGGAGGAATTCCAGCTTGTCGATCATTGGTCGGGTCCACTTACATCGGGGTTGCGGTCCCAAGGAGGCATCGGCGCTAGCAGCCGATCGAGAAAGGCGATAAAGGCCTGAACGTTGGGCGAAACCAGGTCGGCGCGGGGCCTGACGGCATAGATTCCCACGTCGGGCGTTCCCTCAAGGTCGGGCAGAATCCGGACCAGACTGCCGGCCCGCAGCTGTTCGGCAATATCCCAAGACGAGCGAAGCGCGATGCCGGCGCCGGCAAGAACCAGTTCGCGCACGACTTCGCTCGAATTAGTGCGCACCAGGCTTTCGCCTTGGATGATCAGTGGTCCCCGGGGGCCCATCAATCGCCAGGGCAACTGACCGGTCGCCGCCAGCAGGCCGTGGCGGTCGAGTTCGGCGGGGCTTTGCGGTTCGCCATGCACCTGGACATAGCCGGGCGAGGCGCAGAGCAGGCGGTGATTCGGCGCGAGGCGATGAGCGGCGAGACTATTGTCCGGCGGCGGGCCGATCCGAATTGCTACATCGACGCGCTCCGCCAGCAGATCGACAAAATGGTCCGTCAGGTCGATATCCAACTTGATTGCCGGATAAGCATCGACAAAGTCTTTCAGCCAGGGCGCGATATGCATGCGGCCGAAGGAGGTTGGGACCGAGACGCGCAAGCGACCCGATGGCGTACCGGCGCGGCCCGCCACCATCGCTTCCGCCCGTTCGACCGCGGTCAGAATTGCGACGACCTGCTCGTGGAACGCTTGACCGACATCGGTCAACGATAATCGCCGTGTCGTTCGCTGGATCAGGCGTGCGCCGAGGCGCTGCTCAAGCCCCGCCAATCGTTTCGACACCATCCCCGGGGACAGCTTGAGTATGCGTGCCGCCGCCGAAAGGCTGCCTGCCTCGATCACTGCGGCGAAAAGCGCGTAGTCATCTTGCATCCGCATTCTTTCCACTGAGGAAAAGGTGTTTCGAATTCTTTCTATCTAGTGCAGGGATCGGTGTGGCGCTAGTCTGATGCATCGCGATTTTATTGATAGAAGGGGTGTTTCATGACCCGCATTACCCTCGAAAATGCCAACAGCATCATCGCCGCCGCCTTTTCCAAGGGGAATGCGCTCGGCCTGAAGCCGCTCAGCGTTTCGGTGCTCGACGCCGGCGGTCACATGATCGCATTTCAGCGGCAGGACGGCGCATCGACCCTGCGACCGCAGATCGCCACAGCGAAGGCATCCGGGGCGCTGGCGCTCGGCGTCTCGTCGCGCAAGATCGGCGAGATGGCCGCGGAACGCCCGACATTCGTAACCTCGCTCGGGACCATCGCCCCTCACGGAGTCGTGCCGGCAGCCGGCGGCGTGATCGTGGTCGGTGCGGACGGCGGGCCGATCGGCGCGGTCGGCGTCACCGGCGATCTGTCCGACAATGACGAAATTTGTGCGCTCGCCGGCATCGCCGCGGCTGGCCTGACGGCGCAGGGTTAAGGAAAAACGAAGATGACGAAGATGATTGATAAAGCCGGCCTGCGGGTCGCGGAGGCGCTGGTTCGTTTCCTGGAAGACCGGGCGCTTCCCGGCACCGGCATCGCGCCGGATGCGTTCTGGCGCGGCGTCGCTGATATCTTCAACCGCCTTACGCCGGAGAATAGGGGGCTGCTGGCGCATCGTGAGGCGATTCAGGCGACCATCGATGCCTGGCATATCATGCATCGCGGCCAGGCCATCGATGGGGCGGAATACCAGGCCTTTCTGCGGTCGATCGGTTATCTGGTGGGCGAGCCCGTACCCTTTACCGTCGCGCCCGAGAATGTCGATGACGAAGTCGCCCGGATGGCTGGGCCGCAGCTGGTCGTGCCGGTGCTCAATGCTCGTTTCCTGCTCAACGCGGCCAATGCCCGCTGGGGCAGCCTGTATGATGCTTTCTACGGCACCGATGTCATTCCGCAGGAGGGCAACCCCGCGAAGGGATACGACCCGACGCGCGGGTCGCTTGTGATCGCCAAGGCAAAGAATTTCCTAGATCAGGTCGCGCCGCTCGCCGGCGGCAAGCATGACTCGGTGACCGGCTATTCCGTCGAAGGCGGGGCCTTGCGGCCCGCGCTGGCCGATCCATCGGCTTTCGTTGGCTATAATGGCGACTCGGCTGCGCCGTCCGCCATTCTGCTCAAGCATAACGGGCTGCATGTCGAACTCGTGATCGATCGCGCCCATCCGATCGGCCGCGACGATCCCGCCGGCCTATCGGACATCATCCTGGAAGCGGCGCTGACCACCATCGTCGATCTTGAGGATTCGGTCGCTGCGGTCGACGCCGACGACAAGGTCGAGGCCTATGCGAACTGGCTAGGACTGATGAAAGGCGACCTCGAAGCAAGTTTCGAGAAGGGCGGCAAGTCCATCACCCGCGCGCTGGAGCCCGACCGCACCTATGTCGCGCCGGGCGGTGGCGCGCTGACCCTGCCTGGCCGTAGCCTGCTGTTCGTCCGCAATGTCGGCCATCTGATGACCACGCCCGCCATCCTGCTGGGCGATGGCAGCGAGGCGCCCGAGGGCATACTCGACGGCATCGTCACCAGCTTGATCGCGATTCACGATCTGGAGGGGCAGGGAAGGTTCCGTAACAGCCGCGCTGGGTCGATCTATATCGTGAAACCCAAGATGCATGGACCGGATGAGGCCGCCTTCGCCGACCGGCTGTTCGACGCGATCGAGGACCTGCTGGGCCTCAGCCGCCACACGATCAAGATCGGCGTGATGGATGAGGAGCGGCGGACCTCTGCCAATCTCGCGGCCTGCATTCATGCCGTGAAGGATCGTATCGTCTTCATCAATACCGGGTTCCTGGATCGCACCGGCGACGAGATACACACCTCGATGCAGGCCGGCGGGATGGTGCGCAAAGGCGAGATGAAAGCATCAGACTGGATCAAGACCTACGAGGACCGCAACGTCCAGATCGGGCTGGCCTGCGGCCTGTCCGGCAAGGCGCAGATCGGCAAAGGCATGTGGGCGGCCCCCGATCGCATGGCGGAGATGCTGGAGGTGAAAATCGGCCACCCGAAATCGGGCGCCAACACCGCCTGGGTGCCGAGCCCGACCGCCGCGACCCTTCACGCCACCCATTACCATGCGGTGGATGTGTTCGCACGGCAGCGCGAACTGGCCGGCCAGCCAACGCCGGGGCTGGACAAGCTACTGACGATACCTCTCGCCTCCGGCCAGAATTGGTCGGAACAGGAAATCCGCGAGGAGCTGGACAATAACGCCCAGGGTATATTGGGTTACGTCGTGCGCTGGATCGATCAGGGCGTCGGCTGCTCGAAGGTGCCCGATATCCATGATATCGGCCTGATGGAGGACCGCGCGACGTTGCGCATCTCATCCCAGCATATCGCCAACTGGTTGCTGCACGGCGTGTGCACCGCGGCGGAGGTGGATGCGGCGTTGCTGCGCATGGCCGCCAAGGTGGACGGGCAGAATGCGGGCGACCCGCTCTATCAGCCGATGGCTCCCAATAGTGGGGCAAGCCTCGCCTTCGAGGCGGCGCGTGCACTGATCTTCAAGGGGGCCGAGCAGCCCAACGGCTATACCGAGCCGTTGCTGCACGGGTACCGCAGGCGGAAGAAGGCAGAGGCGGCCTGACGGTTGAATTTTTAGCTATACTTGAGGAAATGGCGATGGGGTGCCTCCGTTCCGTGTCGGATGAAAAGCCGATCGAACGCTAGCGGACCCGATCCTCCTAGGACCAGGGCGACAAGCCCGCGATGTGGAGGAGATCCGTCTCGCATGCTGGCTGTCCGAAAACGGGTGCCGTCAGTGGCCCATCCCTTGTAATTTGATCGAGCTGAAACTGTCCGGAAGGTGAACGGTGAAGATGCGACAAGCAGAACGATAAAGCATCGGAACGCTCGCAAGCGGGATGAACCCGCCCACAAGGACAGCGCCCGAGCTGGGACGAGATCATCCCGTCGATCAATTTGAAGTGGTACGGTGGCTAGCGCCGGCGCCGCGCTCGTAACCACGAAGCTTTGCGCGAGAGACGAGATGCGCCGGTGTGAGGCCGCCGGCCGACACTACCGCGACGGGTGAGGCAGCGGGAATAGTCTCGGCCATAGGATCAAAAAGGCTCTTGGTGACCGCGCGACGCCCGCATTACCTAACAGCGCCTAGCGCTACCGACTGCGAAGGTTTCTGCGATTGGAGGGGCGTGGCGGCTCTGCCGGCGGTTGCAGAGTGGCCGGTCGACAGGCGCGCGATGAAGTCACGATCTGGATGGTCGTCGACCACGACGGTGCCCGACCGCGTCAGCGAGAAGGACGGGTTCTCAAACCGTGCAAGGAAATCCCGCGCGCCGTCGCTCCTTAAGGTGGTGGTGCCGGGCTGCGCTGACAAAATATTGGGAGTCTCGATCCGCGCGATCCAGGCTTGGGCCGGGTTCTCGGAGGCGGGATCCGCATAGACGCTGGCGGGAGCGGCGATTACGATCAGGGCGGTTGCGAGAAGGCCGGGGAAAATAGTTTTGCGTGCCATGAGTTATCTCCAATGGGATGAACCGGTCGCGCTGCGCGAAAGTGCGTTTTCATGACGACCGTCATGAATAGAAATGACGATCGTCATACTTGTTTCAAGACCCGTCTGCGAAACTTTGGCTTGTCGGAGTCGCCGCCCGGGGTTGCCAGCTTGGATTCTGCGGGCAAGCTACCAAATATATCTGACGACCGTCATGAAAGAGCGGAAGCATGCGACTTACCAAGGCCCAGCGGGCCGAAAATCACGATCGGATTGTGCGCGTTGCAGCCAAGCTTTTCCGTGAGAAGGGCGTGGACGGGGTAGGGATCGACGAGATCATGGTCGAGGCCTCCCTGACTCATGGCGCATTCTATGGGCACTTCCCGTCGAAGACTGCGTTGATTGGCGAAGCAAGCGCTTACGCCATGGACGATTCAGGCTTGACGCGACTCGAAGATGATACCCCGCCCGGCACACGAAAGAGCTTTCCCGAGCTTGCAAGGCGATATCTTTCGGTGGAGCATCGCGACGATCCCGGGCGAGGGTGTGCCATCGCGGCTCTGGCCGTCGATATCGGCCGCCAGGACGACGCTATGCAGGCGCTATTCGCCCAGAATCTTGAAGTGAGGTTAGGGGAGCTCGCCGAACGGTTGCCGGGCGACCGCGATGCGGCGCGCCACGACGCCATGCTGAAATATGCAACGATGGTCGGCGCTCTGGTGATGGCTCGCAGCGCCGGCAAGGGTGCGCTGTCGGAAGAAGTGCTCGACGTCGTTCGCGAGCGGCTTGAGGCCGAGCAGGCCGCAACAGAATCCGCGGTGGCCTGAGTGTTGCGGCCGCAATCGTCGGCCTGTCCGCGCGAGAGCCCGAAGATCGTGCATGGAGAGGGTGCAAGACTCTTGAGCCTCTCGCGAAACTTTGCCGCGAGCACGCTCGGGCAATATCAGGGTTCTGAGGTAAAGCTCATGGTTGATGGCGCCATCGGTCGCAGCTTCGGCAAGCCAGCGATGCTGAACCCGATCAGGGCATAACGGTGTCATCGGTGAGTTGCCCCAATAATATCAGTTACGCCGCCAGCGTTGATCGCGGCGGACGGCTTGAGCGACCATCGAGGGTTCGACTATGTCCGAGGCGACAAGACTACAGATAGCCACTAGGAATAAAACCAGGGGGCCGTCGCGGCGGGCGCTGTTGAAGGCGGCTGTCGCGGGAGGCGGCGTGCTTTTGCTGCCCTTTCATATGCCTTTCGGAAAGGCCGCTGGCACCGAGGCGGGAATCTTTGCCCCCAACGCATTTATCCGCGTGAACAACCAAGGCAAGATCACTCTTATCATGCCTCAGGTGGAAATGGGGCAGGGGGTTTATACAGCCGTCGCCATGATCCTGGCCGAAGAACTCGACGCCGCATTCGATAATGTGACCCTGGAGGCCGCGCCACCGAATGACGCGCTTTACGGCAATCCCACCTTCGGGATCCAGGTCACCGGCAATTCCAATTCCATCCGTGCCTTCTGGACTCCTTTGCGCAAGGCCGGCGCAGGCGCGCGGGCCATGCTCGTCCAAACAGCGGCACGGACCTGGAATGTCGATCCGGCGGCATGCCGCACAGAGAATGGCCAAGTGCTACACGATCCGAGCGGACGCAAGCTCTCCTACGGTGCCCTGGTCGGCCCGGCCGCGGCGATGGCAGCACTCCCACCTAAGGACCCGCCGCTAAAGGCGGTCGCAGACTTCAAGTTGATCGGTAAACCGCTCAAGCGGCTGGATACTCCTGATAAGGTCAACGGTAAGGTGGTCTTCGGGATTGACGCCATGCCACCAGGCGTGAAGTTCGCTACCCTAGCTGCATGTCCAGTTTTCGGCGGCAGGGTCAAAAATGTCGATGACAGCGATGCCAAAGCCATTTCGGGCGTGCGCCAGGTCGTCGTGTTGGACGATCTGGTCGCCGTGGTTGGCGATCACATGTGGGCAGCCAAGCAGGGGCTCCGGGCGCTCCATATCGTCTGGAGCGAAGGGCCGAACGCAGAAATCTCGTCGGCTGACGTGTGGGAGCAAATCCGGACCGCCAGCGCTAAGGAAGGTGCTGTAGCGAACGCCAAGGGCGACGCGGCAACGGCTCTGAGCGAAGGCGGCGCGATCGAAGCGGCCTATGAACTGCCCTTCCTGGCGCATGCGACGCTGGAGCCGTTGAACTGCACTGTGCATCTCACCGCCGATGCCTGCGAGATATGGGTGGGCTCACAAGTGCTGTCCCGGGCGCAGGCCATCGCGGCGAGGGCCAGCGGCCTGCCGCTGGATAAGGTCACTGTCCATAATCATCTCATCGGCGGTGGATTCGGCCGACGGCTTGAGGCGGATTATGTCGAGACCTCTGTCCGCATCGCAAAGCACGTCGATGGTCCGGTCAAGGTAGTGTGGACCCGCGAGGAGGATATCCAGCACGATATTTACCGGCCGGTTTACCGCGACCGTTTGTCCGCGACCCTGTCCGACGGCAAGATCGTCGGCTGGAAGCACCGCATCACCGGCTCGTCGGTTTTGGCGCGCTGGCTGCCGCCGGCGTTCCAAAAGGGCATCGATATCGATGCCATCGATAGCGCGGCCGACATCCCTTACGACATTCCTCACCTTCGCGTGGAATATGTGCGCGATGAGCCACCAGCCGTGCCAACCGGCTTTTGGAGGGGCGTCGGCCCCAACAACAACATCTTCGCAATCGAAAGCTTTATCGATGAGCTGGCGAAAAAGGCGGGCAAAGACCCCGTCGCCTTCCGCCGCGACATGCTGGGAAAATCGCCGCGCCTCGCCGCCGCGGTCGATCTGGCGGCAAGCAAGGCAGGTTGGGGCAGTCCGTTGCCGGCCCGCACCGGTCGCGGTATCGCCGCGCAGACCTCGTTCGGCAGCTTTATCGCCACGGTTGCCGAAGTCGAGGTGGACGAGCACGGCGAGATCAGAGTTCGCCGCATCGTTTCGGCCGTCGATACGGGCATTATCGTCAATCCGGACACAGTAGTGGCGCAGCTGCAAGGCGGTCTCATCTTCGGGATGACGGCGGCACTGTATGGCGAAATCACGATCGACAAGGGCCGGGTGCAGCAAAGCAATTTCCACGACTACCGTATGCTACGCATTGACCAGACACCGCTCATCGAAGTGGATCTGATCAAGAGTGGCGAGGCGCCCGGCGGCATCGGCGAGACCGGCACGACCGCCGCGCCACCGGCCATCTGCAACGCGATCTTCGCCGCGACGGGCGTCCGCCTGCGGCGCCTACCCATAGACCGCGGGCAACTGGCCATCTCCCTATAGCGGCTCCGTGCATCGGCATCGTGACTGCGAGCCGCCAACCGCTCCATTTCAACAGCTTTAATCAGACACACTCGCTCGGTTAATGCCGCGCGAGGCTACCGGCATTCGGGCCGATTGGCTTGCTCGCCCCACGCCGGCCTTAAAACGGAAAACCCCCCGCTACCCAAGCGGTGGGGCTTGAGCAGCGGGGGAAGTCAGGACCTAGACCGCGAGGGATGAACTTACGGCCCAGTCGAATACTGGCGACAGGTCGGGACTAAGGAAATTCCTCTCCTGTGGTACCGACGAATGGTCAGTGCCCGCAGCGCACGTTCTTCGTCCGCATGAAAGCCGCCGGATCGCCGTCTCATGGCCGGCCAGGTATTCGGCATCGCTGCTAGATCACTGCTTCCCGTTCTCCAATACCGCCGAGGCGTCCAGGCGGCCTCCTTACGGTATGGGAATAAACTCACCGCGAAAGCGTTATCGATCGGGAAGTCTGGTCGCACATTGCAATTGGACGAACCGGGGCGGGGGCAGTGGAGGTGGAATAGGAGGTGGGAAAGGATTATTGGAGCCGACGCGGCGAACAAGTCCGCATCACCGCAATCGAGGTGCTTGGATTTCGGCCCGTTCACTTTGTGGTCCTGACCGGCCCTTACAAAGGCGTCGGGGCAAAAG
>JAQGIF010000266.1 GCA_028291345.1 Rhodospirillales bacterium
GCTTTCAGCTGGCGCTGCGTGCCCGCGGGCTCGGCACTTGTCTGACGACGCTCCTGATGATGAAGGAAAAAGAAGCCGCGAGGCTTCTCGGCATACCGGCGGACGTGACCCAATGCGGCCTTCTGCCTGTCGCCTATACGATCGGCTCCGACTTCAAGCCCGCCCAGCGCCCCAGCCCGGACAGCATCGTACACTGGAATGGGTGGTAGGGCAGAGGGCGCGAAGGAGCGCCGAGGACGCGATCCCCTTTTTTCTGAACCCTTTTCCAGCTACCGTCATGATGAACCACGGGAGTTCGCTGGTGCAGAAAATCGGCTCACCCGCTGGTGGTTCCGTCGCTATCGATCCACTGTTGACGGCCTGCGGTCAGGCGTTTTCCCATCCTATAGCCCGATATGCCGTCCGCCCGGTGCTGCTCGCCGGTCTGGCATCGATCATGGCCGGGTTTATCGCCTATTACGCACTTGCGCTATACCGATATATTACGGAGCCGAGGCAGTCGTTAATCAGCTATATCGACGCCACGGTCGCACGGCCGGCGGTGTTCCGCGTCCTGGTCCCGTCATTGCTGCGCGGGCTTTATAGCGTCACGCCGGCTTATCTATTCGATTTTTTCGAAGACATAGAGCGCAGCCACCCACGGCACGGATTTCGGTTTTTTGTCGCGTCGATCAACGGTGTATCGACGCATATTCTCCCCTAGTACTATTGTGTTTTTCTGGGAAACTTCGTGTCAGCTGCTGCTGACGTGTTTCCTGGTTTTTCGTATCTACCGATCTTTATTTCCTCAGTCGGCATTCTCCGATTTTGTGTTCAATCTTTATCTTCTGCTTCTCGCGGCCAGTGTTTCTCAGGGTGTTGCCCATCTCTGCGACTTTCCGGCAATGCTCTTCGCATTAATGCTGATTTTCTGCGCCATCAACCGATGGGCGTGGCGCTATATGGCTGTGTTGCCGCTCGCCTGCCTGACGAAGGGAGACCGCAATGCTCCTGACGCTGTTTTACGCGGTCTATAATTTTGACGTGGTGGATCGGCGAAAGTTATCGATCGCCTTCGGGCTGCAGGCGCTGATGTTCGTTATCCTCTATGGCGCGGCCGAATATCATTTCAGGCACAATGTGGGTTTAGATGTGGAGAATCCCTCTCCAGAACCTCCAGTGGGTCTTTTGGATTTTCGGAATCGCTTCGATGTTGGTTTCTGCGATTCTGGTATTCTTCAGGTGGCAGGAAAAGCCGGTGGCCCCGACGCGCGGGAATTATGACGATAATCTACAAAATAAATCGCTGTCCTTTTTGCGAACATCCTCAGAGACAGAATATGGGAGGAATCCATGACGCTCGAACTATCCGGTAAACGCGCGCTCGTCACCGGTAGCAGCTCCGGCATCGGTGAGGCCATCGCCAAGCGGCTGGCGCGGGAGGGTGCTCGGCTGGTGGTGCATGGGCGCAATGTCGAGCGGGCGGAGCGTGTCGCCGTTGCGATCCGTTCGACAGGCGCCGAGGCGCACGTCTCGATCGGCGATCTGATGCATGACGATCAGGCCGCCGCCGTCGCCGATGTGGCCGAGGCCGCGCTGGGCGGCATCGACATTCTGATCAATAACGCGGGCGGTGAATCGTCCGGCGGCGGCCAGGCTACCTGGCTGGAGGCGACGCCGGCGGAATGGGTGGCGGCCTATCAGGGCAACGTCGTCAGCGCAGTCCGCCTGATCCGCCGGTTCGTGCCGGGCATGCAGGCGGCGGGCTGGGGGCGCATCATCCAGATCAGCAGTCTAGTGGCGCACCGCCCGAACCTGGTCATTCCCGACTATGCGGCGGCGAAGTCCGCGCTCAACAACATGACCGTCGGGCTGTCGAAGACGCTCGCCGGCACCGGTATCACGGTCAACTCGATCAGCCCCGGCGTCATCATGACAGCGGGCGTCGAAGGGTGGTTCCGCAAACTGGCCGAACAGTTCGGCTGGGGCACCGAATGGCCCGAGATCGAAAGGCGCGCCATTGCCGAGCTTGCGCCAAACCATTGCGGCCGGGCAGGGCGCCCCGAAGATGTCGCCCATGCCGTGATGTATCTCGCCAGCCCGCGGGGCGGCTTCGTCACCGGAACCGACATGATGGTGAGCGGGGGGTAACTAGAATGGGTGATGTGCCGAACATCCGCCACGGCAGTTCCGCAATTTCACCGTAATTCCGGGATACACGGCTCTCACACCTAAAGCCGGGGGAACTCTCGCCCGGGCTTCGGGTTGTCTCGGTAGTTTACAAAAGGAAACTGCGAAATGAACCGTTTACTCAAAACCGGCGCCCTCGGCCTGATGATACTTGCCACTGTGCCGGCCTGCACGAACCGGTACGATCCGGGTCAGCGCGCAGTAGGCGGCGCGCTTATCGGCGCCGGCAGCGGCGCCGCTCTAGGTGCACTAGCGGGTGGCGGCAGCGGGGCTGCGCTTGGCGCACTGGTTGGCGGCGCCGTCGGCGGCGCGGCTGGTTATGCGACGACACCCGAGCGGCCGAGGACACAGTACCGTTCGTCGCAACGGAACGATTCCTACTCGCCGCCGCCGCCGCCGGGCTACTAATGCGTCCGCTGAGATAGACGGGCGGTACAATAGACGGGGCTGAGGCCTCGTCTATTGTATTACGGTGACATGCAGGCGATCAGGGAACTTATGGCTTCCGCCGTGATCGAGTCACTTACCCACCATGACATCGGATGCCTTGATCACGGCCAAGGCGCCGTCACCAACTTTGAGAGCAAGGTCCTCGACGGCCTCGTTCGTTATCGACGCGGTGACGGTGACACCGTTCCCGATATCGATTTGCACATGAGACGTTGTCGCTCCCTTTTGTATTCCGCTTATCTTGCCTTTGATCTGATTGCGTGCGCTTAGCTTCACGGCACAACTCCTTCTTCAGATGCCGTAACATAGCATTTTTAATGCGTCGTCTTACGTCGAGGCCATGTCATGACCCATTCGCGCGGCCCATTGCCCGATGCGCGATAGGCCGTGTGTAACGCTATTGAAGGTTATAGCCGAAAACCTGTCCTTCTGCCGGCATTTGCAAGCGCCGCACTTCGGCTTTGGCCGTTTCGACCGAAAGTGCCCTACCGGACTCGTACGTCTTTTCCGCTTCCGCCGCGGTTTCTCGGACATGCCCTTCCACCGTCTGCGTGTCGAAGACGAACGGCAGACCGGTAGCGTTGAGCGCCGATGGGCGGTCCATCACCTGGAAGTGCAGGTGAGGGGCGGTGGACGATCCGGTGTTTCCAAGCTCCCCGATTTGCTGCCCGCTCTGCAATAGCGTGCCGGCCTTGATCGATGACGGAATACTGCCGCGCCGCAAGTGCGCGTAAAGTATATATTTCCCGTCGCCGATATCCTCGATGATGTGATTGCCCGCGGCGTTGTTGACCGTCACGCCGACGAGCGGTTCGCCAGGCACCTGTTCCGGCTCGTCGATTGCCACCTCGACCACCTTTCCCGCGGCGGCGGAAAGGATCGGCGCGCCGAAGAATGGCCATGATTTTAGGTCCCGCGGCGGACCGGCGCAGCATCTGCCCTGAGCATCGACTTGCACGTAGTCGATCGCAAATTGCTCCGGGACCCTGATGTCGCCATTGATCGGTAACGTCGCCGATCGATGCGCGTTGACCAGGGCGCAGCAGCCGTTGCCGTCCCACCAGCCATGGCCGACGAGGGGCGGCCGCAATGTGACCGGGGGTGCGCAAGTCACCTGCACAGGGTCGGTCGTGCCCACCGTTGTGACGCCGGTGTCGGTCGACTTGACGGTAATGCGATGCGACAGCAGCCGGGGAATTTCGCCGGCATTTTTGTAAGTTACATCGAAGAACATAATACCCGAACCACCGCCCGGAACTTTGCTGAAATATTGCTGACCGGGGTCGGTTTGGGAACCATCGGCCGGAGGAGGATTGAACAGCTTCACGCGGCCGGTGATCGGTGCACCGGTTACATCAAGCTGCTTGCTCTGCCCGGTAACGGCGAAGCCCTTCAACGGATCGACAGGATCGACGCTGACAATCTCGATTGCAGCGGGCTGGAGATTTGTGACCTGGCCCGCATAGGCAAGATGGGTCAGCCCATCGGTCGCGGCGACGGGCACAATAATGCTCTGCAGAATGCGCAAGGTCATCGGCGCGAGGTTGAGGGGCGGGGAGACAGTGTTATCGGCGACTGCCCGGCAGCGGTCCGGAGCGCCCAGCGCCACTTTCGGCGATAGGCCGGCGATGACGAAAACAGCCAACGCCGACAAAATAATCAAATGCCATGGAATATGACGCAATGTTCCTACTCCCACTGATGCTTAAGTCTCCGAGGCGAAGAATTGGTTTTTTAAGTCATGGCTTCGGGCGTTGCGCGCCCAGGCGGTGACGAACAGGCCGAGCGCGATTACGGCACTGAGTTCAGCCCAGAAAAAGACCAGTACGTCGGCCAACACGTCGAGCGGCGGTGTGCCGGGGAGGGCATTGCGTAATGCGGGAAGGGCAAACACGATCGCCCCGATGGCGCCCACAAGCGTGACTTCGATCTTTCTGACACCGACAAAGATCAGCGTCCCGATCGTCAAGTCACTGAAAGCCATGACGATCATCGCGCCGTAGGCGGCGAGGCCAAAAAACTTGATCGCCCCGTGCGGCTTATGGCGAAGTCGAGTTGGATGGCCTTATCCTGAGGCGTTGCGATCTGACGGATGCCGGCAGTAAAGCCCAGCATGCCCTCCCAGCTCGTAATGCGGATGGGCACCGCTATGTTCGATCTCGCTTCAAAGCACGATAAATTAATTTGGGAGGTGTAGCGATCAAACAGACAGTCGTGGATAGCTCCGTCATTGAGATCGAACGCGAAGGTCGCCTCGGGGTAGGCATGATTTCCGGCCATTTGAATTTGTTCTGTCTGATTTTCGTGACGAACGATCAGGACCAAGTCGCGACCGGGGACGAATTGGGAGCCGTCTTGCGTGGCTTTATGGGGCGCGGCCTCGCTGGAGGTGGCCCCGCTGGGCATGGCGCTGATTCGCATCTTCATGGAATCGTTGCCCGGATTTATCGCGATCCGTTCGACATAAAGTTCAACGCGGTCCCCCGCTTCGGCTGTGCCGAAGCGCTGCTCTGCCGGCCGGTCCGAAACATCGACGTGCGTCCGCAGCGTCCCATAGCCCAGGATGACAATAGCCACTATCCCCAATAGCGCCGCAACACGCCGCGCCCGCAAACTCAATGAAAAACGTCTGCATCGCGATGGAACACGTGCGTGCGCGTTATCATCGTTTTCTTGAGCGCTATCCATTTCGATGGGCGGCGAGCGCCGCACCCCGGACATTCGACGTGAGCATGTCACATGAGAGGGGCATAACCCGCTCGATGTAAATCATTTCCTAGGTGAAAAGATTGGCAGGACAGGCAGCGGCTCTTCGCCATCGATACAGCCTGACGATTATTCCTGGCTGCGGCACGTGATGGGCCTGACCCGGCATGTAAAGGCGAGCCAGACGCGCAAGCAAACTTCCGGGCCTGAAGCGTCCGGCCATCGCTCGCGTGGACTAATGGACGGACAGCCGGCCTGCTCGCAGGTATTCCTGCACATGGACATTGGTGAAAATGATCGTCGCGCCAAGGAAATCATCGCAGCAACGGTTCGGAACGATTCGCATCAGATAGTATTCGGCCCCACTACGGTGCTCGATATAACGCTCGAAGCTTTTTCCGGTCCTCATAACTGTCTGAAAGTCGCTGGCCAAGGTATCGTAGTTGAGCTTGCATACCACGCTGTCGAGCGGCCGCCCGATATCGTAGGCGCCGAGCGCGTATATCGGCTGAGTTTGCGGCGTGAATCGGCGAATGAACATGTTTTCGTCGAGGAATATCGCTGATGTCCCGCCGAGCGTCAGCAGGGTTTGCAACTCGGCACCGACGCGTTTCAACTCCTGGATCTTGAGTACCAGCCTTTCGGAAATATTCCGAACCAGGGCGTTGAATATGTCGATTTGATCCCGGCCGAATTCCTTGGTTTCATCCTCCGCCGGTTTGGACTCAGGTGCGATTTTGAGCGAAGGCGACAAGGCGGTCATGCGCCGGGATTGGCGAATCGCCAGCAACTTAGCGAATCGAGAAAGGAACTCGCCATGATCTACCGGCGATGCAATAAAGTCGTCCGCACCTGCCTCCAGAGCAAGGGCACGGTACGTCGGATCTCCGTCGGCCGATACCACGATGGCCGGCACGTCGGCGCAATGATGGACATTCCGAAAGCGGCGGATGAATTCGGCGCCGTTGATAGTCGGCATCAGGAAATCGGTGATCAGCAGGTCCGGCGTATGATCATGGGCGTATGAGAGAGCCTTGAGCGGGTCGTCGAACGCAATCACCTGAACATCGCTCTCCAGCGTTGATACCAGCATTGACATCACTTTCCGGTTCGTACTCTGATCATCGACAATAATGACGCTACTCATTTTTGAGTAATCCAAGTGAGGTATACTGCGTAGACGTTAGGCTTATAGGTAAGTGCCGACTCGCGGATGCGCAATACGTAGTACTCACTATGGGCAGTTACTTATAAAATACAGCGAAAAATTGCCCCGAACGACATTATTTTAGTGTTCTTTGGGCAATATGCAGCGCTCGTGGACGGGGCAAGCTGCTAAGCTACCGTGATGGTTTGCTAAATCCTCAAGTCCGACATGGGCTTCAACCAGTCCGGAGTGAGGTCTCACGGTAATTTTCAAACCATTTTGCCTTTGCACGGATGCGTTCATATAAAGTTTCATAGGGGGCCGATGCGGAATACGAAATCTGCGGATAACGTTTCTTGGTGCCTTGGCGGTTCACTTCTCGTTTGGCCAGCCCCCCTCCAGGTAGCGGAAAATTCCAATTGCCGTTGCCCCCCCTTGAGGGGAAGTGGACGGTGCTTGTTTGCGCCCTTGTAATCGCCCCGGCCGTGGACGATCCTGATACAAAAGCGCGATGGGTGGAAACCGGCTTATCCACCGGAATCAAAAGATCGAGGAAGGGGAAGCCTATGGAAACGCAGGCCCGGGCGGTAATGCGATGTGACGCCGTGGTCGTCGGTGCGGGATTCGCCGGCATGTACGCACTGCATCGCCTGCGGCAACGCGGCCTCTCGATCCAGGTGTTCGAGGCTGGCGATGATGTCGGCGGCACCTGGTACTGGAACCGCTATCCCGGCGCGCGGTGCGACGTGGAAAGTGTCGAGTACCAATATGGCTTTTCGGACGAGATCGCGCGCGGCTGGACTTGGACCGAACGTTACGCGGCGCAGCCCGAAATCATGCGCTATGCCGATTATGTCGCGAAGCGGCTGGATTTGCGCAAGAACATAAAATTCGAGTCCCGCGTGACATCGGCGATCTTCGATGACGAGAGCCGGCGGTGGACCGTCGAAACAGATCGCGGCGACCGCGTCTTCGCGCAATTCTGCATCATGGCGACGGGCTGCCTATCAGCCTCGCGCGTGCCGGAGATCGCGGGCCGCGAGACCTTCAGGGGCCCATCGTACCATACCGGCGCGTGGCCGCATGACGGCGTCGATTTCTCCGGCAAGCGCGTGGCGGTGATCGGGACCGGATCCTCCGGCGTTCAAAGTATCCCGGTGATCGCCGCCCAGGCCGAACGGCTCTTCGTCTTCCAACGCACGCCGAATTTCAGCCTGCCGGCGCTCAACGCCCCCATGGACCCCGATTTTGTCGAGGCCTCGAAAGAAAGCTTTGCGGCGGATCGCAAGCGGGTTCGTGCCACCAACAGCGGCGCCATGATGGCCGCCAACGATGAACCGGCGCTCGGCGTGACTCTGGAAGAACGGCAGCGCAATTTCGAGGCGCGTTGGGGCAGAGGCGGCTTCGCCTTCATGACCTCCTATAACGACCTGTTCAACAATATCGAGGCCAACCGTCTGGCGGCGGATTTCGTGCGCGACAAGATCCGGAAAATCGTCACGAATCCCCAAATCGCCGATCTGCTGGCCCCGACCAACCATCCGATCGGCACCAAGCGCCTCTGTCTCGATACCAACTATTACGAGACCTACAACCTGCCGCACGTCACCCTGATCGATATCACGCAGACGCCGATCGAGCGGATCACGCCCGGCGGGCTGAGCGTCGGGGGTCGGGAATACGCGGTCGACAGCATCGTGTTCGCCACGGGCTTCGACGCCATGACCGGCGCGTTGCTCAGGATCGACATTCGCGGCAGGGATGGGCTCAGTTTGAGAGAGAAATGGACCGGCGGCCCGCGCACCTATCTCGGCCTTGGCATCGCCGGCTTCCCCAATCTCTTCACCATTACCGGGCCTGGCAGTCCTTCGGTTCTGGTGAATGTGATCATAGCGATCGAGCAACATGTCGACTGGATCGCGGATTGCATCGACCATCTGCGCGCGAACGGCTTCTCCGCGATCGAGGCGCAGGTTGAAGCGGAGGATCGCTGGGTGGAGCATGTCAACCAAAAGGCAGACGAAACGCTCTATCCGCTCGCCAATAGCTGGTACGTCGGCGCGAATGTCCCGGGCAAGCCCAGGGTCTTCATGCCCTATGTCGGCGGCTTCGCGAATTACGACCGGATTTGTGCCGGCGTTGCAGCCGGCGGTTATGAGGGGTTCAGCCTCGCCTGACCGCCGGGAATCAATCTCCCGCCGCGGCCACCCTAAAGCGGGTCAGCTCGTCGCGCGGTTGCGGCCAGTCCGGCTTCAGCTGGGCTGCCCGCAGATAATCATGATACGCGGCTTTGACGTCATCCAACGCCTCGTTCGCCACGGCGCGATTGAAATAGGCCTTTTCCGGCTCGGTGGTGTTCAGCGCCAGGCCACGATCGATCTCCGTGATCGCATCGGCATACTGCCGAAGCCCCAAAAGCGCGGCGCCCCGATCCGCGTAAGCTTCTCCCAGCTCAGGCATTAGGGCGATGGCGATGTCGAAATCCTGCTTGGCCGCGGCATAGTCGGAGCGCGAGATCAGCAGGACGCCGCGATTGATATGGGTCCCTGCGAGATCGTGGGTCGACAGGTTTTCAAAACCGATCGCCCGATTGCACGTATCGATAGACCGCGAGTCAGTCGGTTGACCGGGGGCGAGGCGATGCGCCGCCTGAAAGCAAAGATGGGCCATTCCATTGCCGAAGACGGTCACCGCGGCCGGAGCCTGCCGCGGTGGAAGACACAGGAAAGCCACCGACAGCGCGGTAAGACAAACCGATCGCGGTTTCATGTCCATAGCGCACCTCCTCGAACCGGCCTTCCCAGACGAACGCCCCAGCCGTTACTGAGTGGGCGAAACTATTCCGGCAAGCGGGCGTGGAAGCCAGTTGCGCTCATTGCGACTCTGCTACCGGTTTGCCTCGCGCGATACCGCGAAAATGGGCTAGCCCGGAATCAATAGTGTCGCTTTGTCGATTCCCGTTAGACCGACACGACCAAACTATGGAATCCTGCGCGCCCAATTGGCCGAAACGAGGGGGAAATCATGGTTGCCGTTTCGCTGGTGACCGAACGCACCCGTAGCCACAGCTTTTATGTCAGTATGGCGGCAGTCTTCGTGTTGATCGCGTTCGGCGGATTCACGCCGACCTATTGGACAAAGATCGCCGCCGGCAATTTTCATGGCGCGCCGATCATGCATATTCACGGCGCGATGTTCTTTTTCTGGACATTGTTCTTCTTCGCGCAGACCGCCCTGGTTGCGACCGGGCGGACACCGGATCATCGCAAGTGGGGGCTGGCCGGCATTTCGCTCGGTACCGCCATGGCCATCAGTGTCGTGCTGGCGACGATCAACTCGATGAAGGTCGGTGAATCGATCGGGATGGGCGATCAAGCCCGGCAGTTCGCGATCGTTCCGCTGGGCGCGCTGGTGTTGTTCGTCGTGATCTTCACCCTGGCGATCGCTAATATCCGTCGCAACGCGGTGCATAAGCGCCTGATGCTGATGTCGATGATCCCGCTGATGCAGGCGGCGCTGGCCCGGGTGTTCAGGTATTTTATGTCGCAGCCGGGCGCGGTGGGTCCGCCGCCGGTCTTCGCCGCGGTGCCGCCGGGCATCACCGCCGACCTGCTGGTGGTTGCGGCCATCGTCTACGACTGGCGCACGCGCGGCCGGCCGCACAAGGTCTATCTGATCTGCGGCACGGCCGACGTGGCGGAGCAATTGCTGTGCTGGGCGCTCGGTCCGACGGCGACCTGGATGGCGATCGCGGCCTGGGTGGAATCGCTGGCCGGGTAAGCTCCGCGAATTACTTCTCCTGCATCGTCTCCAGTGGAATATCATAGCGCTCTACGTAGGACCGGAAGCGTTCGGCGATTTCTCCCGCATCCAGCCCGAACTCCGCCGGGTCGTATCCATGCTTGCCAAACCGTCCTTTCGGATGGGATTCGATATGTGCGTTCATAGCGCCCAAGGCTTGGCCTTCCAGTTCTTCACCGAATGCTCCATAGACGCGCCGCATCGTGGCGATCGGGTCGCCGGCGAGCTCGGCATAATGCACATCGACGATCTTCTTGGTGGGATTGGCGTCACGGAACGCATTCACCTTATCGATCGACCGGGCGAGCATGTCCGTCCAGTGGTCGGCGATGAAGCGGCTGTGATCTGCGTCCGAGAACGTCTTGGTCAGGGTAGTGATCAGACTGCAGACCGATGCACACAAGACGACGGGGTCCCGATGCATCATCACTAGGCGGGCATCTGGATAGACGGCGGTCAGCGCGTCCAGGTGCAGCGCGTGATGCGGGCTCTTGAGCGACCAGCGGCCACGCACACCGCCGCTCTGGAGCACCTGTAGGACGCGCTTGTGATACTCATAGGCCGATCGATGCTCGGTGGCGTGCAGCCATTTGCCGTAGGCAGGAACGTTCGCCATCGCTTCCCAGGTTAGGCTTTTGAAATCCTGGTTCAGGACCGAGATGCACTCGGTCGGCCCATCCGGCTCCTCGCTCTGCACCACGCGCATGCGCGGGCTGATCTGGTCCATCATGGCCATGGCTGCCCGCGTCGCTTCGATGCGCGGATCGGTGGCGAGCGTCTCCGGCGTCGGCGGCGGAACGCTTTCCCCGGCCTCCCACCGGAACAGCGGACGATGGCGTTCGTCCTTTTCCAGCAGATAGGAGAGGAGTGTGGTGCCGGCCCGGAACATCCCGACCACCACAAACGGCGCCTCGATCCGTTCGTCCAGGACCCCTGGATGGCGCTTCACCCAATCGGTGACCTTAAGGCGACTGATGAGGGCGGCGAGGATGGCGCCCGGAACAATGGCCGCGCCGGTCGGGCTAAGCTGCGCCTCCGACGAGGCCGATTCGCAAAAGACTGCCAGCCCTTCGCGGAAGCTGTCGCCGCCGAAATCGTTGAGCCCGGTCCGTTCGCAGGCGGCCGCAATGAGCGCGTCGGGTTGGATCTGTGTCAACGCGCCCTCGCCATGTGCTGGGCGCGTTTAGATTGCCGAACTGCCTGCACAGGCGCTGTTCCTTCCCTTATTTCGTCAGTCCCACCGATTGATTCCGGCTTCGCGGGCGCGACCGATACTAGGCGAGCTCTAGGGAGAAAAGATCGCAAAGTCATCTAGTTAAAAGGGTGCGTACCGAGACCCGTTGCGGAGTATCGTTATTGGATGCCGCCGCCGATACTTTTTCGAGCCGATCGCCGCTGACCGGCTAGACGTGCCACTCGACAATCTCGCGGGCTGTTGCCTAATACAGGTCGTCGTTCCGGCGAGCAGCGGAGTGAGGATCAGCAGGCAAGACCGGCTTCCTGCCATTCGAGAAAGGGCGCCATATGACGACGGCGATATCACGAAAACAGGCGTTCGACGACTCTATGCCGGATATGTCCGACACGGAAATCGCCGAAGCCCGCAATGCGGGGCGGGCCGCCGTCGGCTTTCGCGGCGAACCGGGTCATGATCACGCAAAACGAAATCGGCTTCATCGCGTTGAAATTCGCGGTGCTGGAGGGCGATACGCAGGTCTTGCTGCTGGATCAATTCGCGGCACGGGTGCTTTACAAGCTGATCGAGACCGTGAGTGAGCTGGACTAGAAATCGGATAGTCTGATACCGCCGAATGCCGGGAAATAGGTTTCCGCGATTATTCGGCCACCATTATCCGGAGCCTCAATTTGCCCCACGTTCTTCCATTCTTGTTGACCGACCA
>JAQGIF010000269.1 GCA_028291345.1 Rhodospirillales bacterium
AGCCGAGCACGCCCTTGACCTCGTCGAGATCGACGATGACGGCGCGCCCTTTTCTCTCAGGGTCGCCCGCACGCTCCTTCTCGGGGGCAAGATCGTAGGCGCGATTGCGCTCTGCCGGACTGTCGACGATCTGGGCACGCCCGATGAACTGCAGGAGGGGAACCGATTGCGAGCGATACATGAGCGCGACGTGGGAATTGTCCTTGATCGCCTCGATCGTCCCGCCCTCGGCGTTCCGCGCCCAGAAGCTGAGCTGGGCATCGCTGAACACAGACGTGCTGCCCCGGAACGACAGCACCGGCTTGCGATCCTTATCGACTGCCGCTAGCAGCAGGATGTTGCCGCTGTCGAACGCGCCGGCGACGATTGCTATGATTTCCGGGGTGAGCGCGAATGGAGATGCAGTCGACATTAGGTACGAACTCCCATGGTGGTGATGGCACAGACGCTGTGCGGCCCCGTCAGCGGCTACGGCGGAAGGGCGTCCTAGAAATCTAGTGTTCGCTTTCATTCAAAACACCCGTAAAGTTTCGAATGTAACGTTCAAGGAAACTGAAATGCGGGATAGAGGAACACCCAGCCTCGACCAGCTCCAAGTCTTCCTGGTGGTTGTGGAGACGAGAAGCTTCGCCGCCGCGGCCCGGCGGCTGGGGCGCGCCACCTCAGCCGTCAGCTACACGATCGCCAACCTTGAGACGCAGCTTGGCATCGCCTTATTCGATCGCGAGCGCACGCGAAAGCCGGTCCTCACCGAAGCCGGCGCGGCGGTGCTATCAAAAGTTCGCGCGGTCACGGGTGGGATCGACGACCTGCGGGCGAGCGTGAAGGGCCTGCTCAGCGGATTGGAGCCCAAGGTGACGCTCGCCGTCGATGTGATGTTGCCGACCGCTCGACTGGTCGACGCCGTACAAGCGTTTGAGACGAAGTTTCCTACCGTGACTTTGCACCTGCACGTCGAGGCGCTCAGTGCAGTCGCCCAACTCATTCAGGCGGGCGTCGCCGACATCGGCATCGGCGGAACGCAGCACACGACCATTCCTGGGATCGAACGATTCCAGGCCGGCGACGTTGAACTGATCCCGGTGGCGGCGCCCGAGCATCCACTCGCGCGTAATCCGCCAAAACTGACAGGACAGGCGCGGCAATACCGGCAACTCGTCCTCACGGTGCGGTCCTCGTTCTCTGAGGGACAGGACGTCGGCGTGTTCGGGGCTGAGACGTGGCGGCTAGCCGATCTTGGCGCCAAGCATGCGTTGCTTCTTGCAGGTAGCGGATGGGGCTTTATGCCCGAGCCGGTCGTACGCGAAGATCTTGCGTCGGCCCGACTGGTGCGGCTTGTTCTCCCTGAGCTGCACGGCGGCTTCTACCCTCTGCAAGCGATCTACCGGAGGCAGAGCCCCCCGGGTCCTGCCTCCGCATGGATGATGGAACGATTCATAACCCAAGCAAGATGAGGCAGGATTCGCGGCGGCGCGGCTAGCTGCCTTGCTATTTCTCAGTTGCGGCTGCGTTATACGAAATTAGACTTTCGCTGTTCTACAAATGCAAGAAGACCTTGCTGTCCATTCCTCCGACGCCGCAGCCCACGCAACCTCGCGGCCTTAATTTGCGATCTGTTCTTCGAGACCCTTGCCCGAAGTGCACAGAAGCAAGCTTTTGACGACTGCCCGAGCTTGCGCGGGGCCAGCCGAAAATCGTTTAGCAAGCAGCAACGACACGCCTTGGAGCTCTTCATCGGCGACAACCTGTGTGGTCAACCTCGGTCGCACTCCTCCCGAGCGTCAGAAGCTGATGCTTGATTCCTGCCGTATCCCACCATCCAGCTGGGGGCTTGCTCGAAGCTCATGACACCCCGCTTCATGTCCTGACGACCTAAACAGGAGACCGGGCGCATGCAGCGCAAGGGCGCTAAACGCGATGCATTGCTCAGCCATGGCGCGCAGCATTTGATCGGACCGAGGAGCAGGAGCTGATTGAGCAAGTGTGCGGAATCACCGTTGGTAAGGGGGCGCGGAATCGTCTTCGATCCGGTCACCGGGGAAGGCGTGCAAACGCTGGCGGAGGCCGCGCTCCTGGCCGGACCATCATCACCGGGGTCTAAGGAGCGCAATTGGAGGGAGCGTCTCCCGCCCGCCGCCAGGAGGCAGGTGGTCTGCGGCAGGCTTTAGCTCAGGCGGCAGCCTCCCCCAAGGCCGGCGCGGCGGCGACTTCAAGGTCGTGCTCGATCCGGAGCAGTGCCTCTGGGGTCCGCGCCTTCAGCATGAAAAACCACACCATGCCAACCAGCATGTAGAGGAGGAAGAAGTATGGAAACAGATTGTAAGGCGGTGCCGGCACCGGATAGAGGCTGCCGGCCAACGACAGCACCATTAGGACGCCGCCCAGTGCGCCGACGAGGATATCCCAAAATGTGGCGCCTCCGTTCTTCTTGAGGAAAACGGGTGCGCTGACTGAGCAGAGAAAATAGACAATGATGAAGCCGAACGACGCGAGCGTGCCGTACCAGCCGAACGTATCGGTTTCGGGCTGGCCAGCGAATGCGGCGCAGGCGATGAAGTTGACGACGGCGCCCAGGGAGAGGGCGACATGGGGCGTACGGTGGTTTTCATGCACCCGGCCCATCACGCTATGCACGAATTGATACCGGCCTAGCGAGAACATCATCCGCCCATAAGCGTTGAGCGAAGCCAGCGCGCAGGCGAAGCCGCTGATCGCGGCGCCGAAATAGACCAGCGCCGTCAGCCACTTACTGATGCCGGTGGTGATGTCGCCCAGGGGCGCCGAACTCGCACCCAGCTTGGTCGCATCGTCCGCGAAGCCCACGCCGATGATATACGTCGTCAGCACGAAGAACAGACCGGCGAAGATTACGGTGCAGATGATCGCCTTGGGAATATTTGTGTGCGGGTTGCGGGTCTCCTTGCCCAGCGTCGCAGCGCTTTCGAATCCTACATACGAGAAGATGGCGAATACGATTGCCGGAGCGACGGTCTTGAGATTGGCGCCTTCGAGATACACTTGCTTGGAATCGGGTGCGAAGCCGAAATGCGCCAGTGTGATGATCCCGACCAGGAGAATGATCGCGACCGAGATCACCTCCAGCGACAGGCCGACCCGGGCCGAGATCTTGATGTCGCGACGGGCGAACAGCCAAATTCCGGTGGAAATCAGGAGATAAATGGCGACGTTCGGCAGTGGCAGCGTCATACCCAGCGCGCTGAAGAAGGTCTTGATGAAAAGGGATGTCGCGACGGTGAGCGCCATGGCGGTCAGGATATAGGCCGCCAGCATCGCCCAGCCGGCCATCATGCCATAGGATGGGCCCAGGCTTCGCGAGACATAGATGAAGAACGAGCCCGCGGCCGGGATGCGCCCTGCCAGCTTGCCGACATTGAGGCCGACAATCAGCAAAGCGATCGTGGCCAGGACGTAGACTAGCCACGACGCGGTGCCGGCCATGCCGGCAACGACCGCGACGGCGAGTGCCGGCGTGAGAGTCGGCGACACATTGGCAACCGACTGGCCGAGCGCTTCGATGAAGGAAAGACTGTCGCGACGCAGTTCAGGCATTAGCTGTCTCCGTATTCGGTCGTGAAACCGGCGCCCAAGCCAGACCTGGCGGTCTGACGGACGCCTCGTTCCGGCTATCCGCAAGAACCGTGCCAGGCCGGCCGTTAGAGCTAGGTCGCCGTCGACCTTACTTTTTCCTGTTGCGAATTAATTGTTCTGCTGAGGATACAGAGCATATGCCGCCGAAAGCGGCATCATGTGCTCAATAGATAGGCGCTGCCATTGCCGCGCTCCGCTCGATGCGGCAGCAGCCCCACGCTACCCTGCCGGGTATCGCGAGCCTCGATCAGCCTAACCATCGCGGTGCGCTCGCCTCGTCGGGACGACGTTCCGGCTGTGTTTGAGGTGGTTCGCGACCCGGAGTAATGGGGAAGGGGAAGCAGTACATGCTGGACTGTCGATGTGAAGCAGCATCGGACTGGCATCATTGCGCCGCTCTATCGTGACTAGCTCAAGCTATTGGCAGAATTCGCTTTGCGGCTGGGTCCCGATCGGGACCTGCGACATCTCAGGGCAGAATAGAACTCTAAGGCTTGCGGCGATTTCGAGCAGGGGCCCACTTCGGTGCCGAAACCTTTGCTGGGATCCCGCCGGCCCAGAACTGGAGTCGCGGTCGAAGTTGGCGCGGCTGGTCACCGCCGTTCTCCGTGCATCGGCGACCGGCCGGTTCGATTGTTTCCCAATTCGGTAACGCAACGTCGTGGCCTATGGGCTAGTCGCCGGCCCGATTGACACCATATCGACGACGATATGACGTCGTTGCCCCCCTCGCGAAAAGGAACCTGTCATGCTGAAAGTCGCCATCATCATCGGAAGCACTCGGCCGGGTCGCAAGGCGGAGGCCGTCGCGCGCTGGGTCTATGACATCGCGAGCAAGCGGAGCGACGCCGAGTTCGAAGTCGTGGACATAAAGGATTTCAATCTTCCCCTACTCGATGAACCAGTCCCGGCAGCCATGGGTCAGTACAGCCAGCCGCACACCAAGGCCTGGGCTGCAAAGATCGCGGAATTCGACGCGTTTGTGTTCGTGACGCCGGAGTACAATCATGGCCCATCCGCCGCCCTCAAGAATGCGATCGACTTCCTGCACCGCGAATGGAACAACAAGGCCGTCGGCTTCGTCGGCTATGGCGGCAATGGCGGGGCGCGCTCCGTGGAAATACTCCGCCAGGTGGTCAGTAACGTCGAGCTCGCCGACGTGCGCGCGCAGGTCGGCCTCTCCCTCTTCACCGATTTTGAGAATTTTACGATCTTCAAGCCGGGTCCTCATCTGGAGCCGACGGTCACCGGCATGCTCGATCAGGTCATCGCCTGGGGCGGCGCCTTGAAGCCTCTTCGCGCGCCGAAGAGCGATTAGCCTCGACTAGGCCTTACGGCGGCGCGGCTACCTCGTCAGGCGTGCCACCGATCGATAACCCGGAATTCCGTACCCCTCGAAATCCTCGGCGTTCCAGTTCGGTTTGAGCATCGGTATGAGAAATGGCCCGTCCCTGCCGACTCGTTGCCGCAACATCGGCGAATTCAGCGGCTTCCGTACGATCGCAAGGCAGCACACGATTCGCGAAACCCGCCGGTTCCCATCGCTCCGGCCATCACGATCTTGATGATCTCTTTCTTCAATTTCAGAGGTAAGATTCATTCCTGGGCGGGGGCAATGGTTGTGGCGGCGTGCCGCTTGGCATGCGCCTCGCCAATGCGACTAAGCTATCCGCCCTAGAGTGGATGTCGGACATGAGACTGTCAGTCCGTAACCCCGACCGCCTGTGGAGCGTTGCCGGATCCTCCAGCGCGGCGAGCATCGCGGGGCCACATTGGCGCGGGAGATCGTGTAGCCGCGCGGCGCTCCCGCCGGGCCGATCGCCACGATGCGCGCTGTACACCATTCGCTTCCATGCTCCCACTCAGCCAACCGGACGGGCCTCGGAAGCTGACCCCAAGTCAATTGACGAGGTTGTGAGTTCCT
>JAQGIF010000275.1 GCA_028291345.1 Rhodospirillales bacterium
ATCGGTGGCGTAGATCGGGACCGCGATTGCATCGAGCAGGCCGAGATGTTCCCGGCCTTGCCTTTGCAGGATAGCGGCGGCCTGACTCAGAATTCCATCGACCGTGGAAGCGGACATTTGCATTGAAATCAATCAATCTGGTGTAGAGCCAACCGAGTTTTGGAGATCACCTTGTGATTTGTCTGGAAAGCATACGATTCCGTAAAGGTCGAAGCAGGCTTTTGGTTCCAGTGCCGTTTAGCGGTGGCGGGTTCTCGAACGGATTAGGCTTCGCCGAGAGGCGAGCGCATGCAATAGCTCGTTGAGTTTTGTCACGGCGTGCGAGACGCTGACGCGCATCGCGACCAACTGGCCCCATGCCTAAGCAAGATCTGAGCCGGGCTCTGCCGCAAGCGGGAAGCGGGTCACGACGGTCTCCTCCATCGTGGCCGTCTGGGCAAAGGCTGGAAGGGCCGGCACTAAAAATAGCGAAGCGGAAGTGGCCCAGGTCAGGGCCGTCGTGCACGGGAAATGATCCAAGACGTGTCTCGCGGTTGGACGTGGAACGTCACCGCCAGCTCGTCCGCCACCGTGCGCCTGTTCCGCGATGGTTTTTCCCGATCGAGACACCTCCTTCGGCTGGGACAGTTACGGACATTTAACGGGCATAGGATATTTGTCAGATTGAGATGGCGATGTTTGCGCCGACGGTTGATGATGACTCGCCGGCTGCTTTTTAAGCATGTTGCTCCTTGGGCGCATAAAACCTTGGCATCGACCAATCTTGGAGATCGGAACCACTCTTGTCAGTTGACCAGCTCTCTCCGGCGACCGCCACCGAGGCCCCTGGCCGCCGCCGCCGCTCGGTCTCTAAATTCAGCCGCTTCCTGGGACGCATGCGGCTTTATCAGGCAACCACGCTGCTGGTTGCGATCGCCGTCATTGAGGCTGTCATTGTGTTCCGGCTGGTCTGTTTTCTGGTCGGGCTCCGGATCAGTCCGCTCGAGATGGTTGCCGCCGCGATCTCGACAGTCCTCGTGGCGGCGCCGATTATTCTCTATGCGCTTGAACTGGTCCGATCCGTGCGCGCGTCGCGCCAGGAACTGCGAGGCGCCACCGAGAAACTGACCTTGGCGCTGGACCAGGCCGAAAAGGCCAGTGCCGCCAAATCCGAATTCCTCGCGAATATGAGCCATGAGATCCGCACGCCGATGAACGGCGTCCTCGGCATGAACGGACTCCTGCTGGAAACCGGGTTGGATGAGGAACAGCGGAGATATGCCAGCGCGGTGCAAGAATCCGGCGAGGCTTTGCTGACCGTCATCAACGATATCCTCGATATCTCGAAGCTGGAAGTCGGTAAGGTCGATATCGAACAGATCGATTTCGAACTGGCCGAGATCGTGGAAAGTACGATCACCTTGCTGGCGTCCAAGGCGTACGCCAAGAACATCGATCTGGCGGTGTTCATCGACCCCGCGGCGGCGCGGGCGTTTTCCGGCGATCCCGGGCGCATCCGCCAGGTCCTGTTCAATCTGATCGGCAATGCGATCAAATTCACCGACAGAGGCGGCGTCGCGGTCGAAGTCTCGACGCCGCGAGACAAAGCCGGGCCCGGCGCCGTAGTGACTGGCGACAATACCGCCGGCGCGTCGACCGTCCGCTTCGAGGTCAAGGATACCGGCATCGGCATGACCGATGAGGTGCGCGGGCTTCTCTTCACCAAATTCACCCAGGCTGACAGTTCCTTCACCCGGCGTTTCGGGGGTACCGGGCTGGGACTGGCGATCTGCAAGCAGCTGGTCGAACTCATGAACGGCAGCATCAATGTCGACAGCCGCCTCGGCGAAGGCTCCCGCTTCTGGTTCGACCTGCCGCTCGAGGCGCCTCAGGGGCCGGTGATCGAGGCCGAGGATCTGCCGGCCCACCTTAAGGGCGTGCGGGCACTTGCGGTCGACGATATCCCGATGAATCTCGAAATCACCTCGCGGCAGCTTCAGGGCTTCGGGATGGAGGTCGTGTGCTGCCGCGACGGGTTCGACGCGATGGCAGAGATGGAGCGCGCCTGGCATCGCGGCGCGCCGCACGACATCATCTTCCTGGATCAGATGATGCCCGGCCTGGCCGGCGAGACGCTGGCCGCGCGCATTCGCGCCATGCCGCAATTCCGCGAGACCAAGCTGATCCTGATTTCGTCCGCCGGCCGCCACGGCCATAGCGACGCGGCGAAGGAGATTCTCGACGCGGTGCTGCTGAAGCCGGTGCGCCAGCGCGACCTATTGAGCTGCCTTGCCCGTGTTTATGCCGGCTCGAAGGTCAAGCGGCCGGATGACAGGGTCAAGCTGGCGAAACCGGGGGCAGTGACGCCGGCCGTGCAGTCGCTACGCGTCCTGCTGGTCGAGGATAACAAGATCAATCAGACCTTCGCGCTGGCCGTGCTGGGCAAAGCCGGGCATCGCACCGATGTCGCCGAGAACGGGCTTCAGGCGGTCGATGCGGTGAGGCGCGCCGACTATGACGTCATATTGATGGACATCCAGATGCCGGAACTGGACGGCATCCAAGCGACCAAGCGGATTCGCGCGCTTCCCGTGCCGAAATGCGACGTGCCGATCATCGCGCTGACCGCGCACGCGCTGGCCGGGGCGCGCGAGGAATATGTCGCGGCGGGGATGAACGATTACATATCCAAGCCGGTCAACCCGGCGGCCCTGCTGGCGAAACTGGCGGAGGTCGCCGCGAAGCTGCCGCCGTCCGTGTCGGCGGCGGTTGAACCGGTTATCGCGAAGCCCGCGGCGAAGGACGAGCTGGCGACGGCGGGGATCGAGGTCTCGTCGCTCGAGATGCTGGAAACGGTCATGACTCCGGCCGAGCTTCGCGAGTTCATCGAGTTGTTCCTCTGCGAAATAGCGACACGCCTGGCGCGGATGCCATCGACGGACAACATCGCGGCTTTGGGCGCGGACGGCCATGCGCTGGTGGGAATTGCAGGCAATGTCGGCGCGATGCGATTCAGCAAGCTGGCCAGTGCAATCGATATGGCCTGCAAGGCCGGAGACATTGAGGCAGCGCGAGCCTCGTTGCCAGAACTCGGGCGCGTGGCGGAAACCGCCTCGCATGCGCTGGAGGCCTGGCTTAGGGCTAAGACGCCGGCCTGATCCGTTGTACCGCTGATCAAGGGGTTCAGAATGCATCGTTCGAAATCATCGTTTCTTGTCGCCGTCGGGTTGGCGATGCTGTCCGCGACATCTGTACACGCTGCCGAACCCGCTTCGCCGGCCAAGCCCGGGCATGTCTTCATCATCGTGCTGGAGAATGAGGGCTATCACATCACCTTCGGCCCATCCTCGCCCGCCGCCTATCTGAAGGGGCTGGCGAAGCAAGGCGCGCTGCTGCCCAACTATTATGGCATCGGTCATTTCAGCTTGGATAACTATCTAGCAATGATCAGCGGCCAAGCCCCCAATCCGGTGACGCAGAGCGACTGCCAGAGCTTCACCGAATTCACCCAAAGCGGCACGGCGGCTGATAGGCAGGCCGTCGGCTCCGGCTGCGTCTATCCCGCCAGCGTCAAGACCATCGCCAACCAGTTGGAGGACAAGGGCATGAGCTGGAAGGCCTATATGGAGGATATGGGCAATATCCCGGTGCGGGAAGCCGCGACGTGCGGGCATCCGGCGCTGGGCGCGCCCGACAATACCCAGCACGCGGTCGTGGGCGACCAGTACGCCACCCGGCATAACCCGTTCGTCTATTTCCACGCTGTCATCGATACGCCGGCCTGCGACGCCAATGTGGTTGGCCTGCCGGCGCTGAGCACTGACCTGCGGTCGATCGCCACCACGGCGAATTATGTCTTCATCACCCCCAATCTCTGCCATGACGGGCATGATGGCGGCGAGGACAGGCGCAAATGCGTAGACGGGCAGCCGGGCGGGCTGATATCCGCCGACCAGTTCCTGGCCCACACGGTGCCGGCCATCCTCAACTCGCCTGCCTTCAAGCAGGACGGGCTGCTGATCGTCACGTTCGATGAGGCCGATATCGACGCCAAATACGACAAGGCGACGAACAAGGTGAAGATGGATGTCGGCGACGCCTCGGCCTGCTGCGACGAACAGACGGGGCCGAATATCGGGCCGGGCGCTACCGTTTTCGCCAATCTGCCTGATCAGGGCCCTGGTGTCGTTGGCCCGGGCGGCGGGCGGATCGGCGCGGTGCTGCTTTCACCGCTCATCAAACCCGGGACGGTTTCGAAAACACCTTATAATCACTACGCGCTGCTACGCTCGATCGAGGACATGTTCGGCCTGGATCATCTCGGTTATGCCGGACAAGCCGGTTTGAAGGGGTTTGGCGCGGATGTGTTCGGGGAAAAGCTGATCAGCCCGTAGCGCGCCTTAAGCTTCTCAGCGGCGGCGTCGAATATATATCGCGTTTCTGGAGTAACGGTGGCCTCAAAAACATCCCGCAACCGTTTTTCGGTCCGATATAAGTACATTACAAAGAGAGATGATCGCGGGAACCGGCCAGAATTTGCAGGCGAAACCAGAGAGTGTGCGTTCGACGCCGTTAGCCAGCGGATCAGCGTGCGCGGATGACCGTCGGTATGGTGATCGGGTGCTTCAGCACGCCGGTATCTTCGGCCCGCCCATAGATTGTCCTTACCACCCCCATGCCCTCGACCACCTGGGCGAAGGCAGCAAAGCCCTGGCCGTCCGGGTTGCGATGACCGCCGAAATCGAGCTCCGGCTGGTCGCCGATGCAGATGAAGAAAGCGGATGAGGCGGTACCCGGCCCCAGTCGCGCCATGGAGACGGTGCCGTTCAAATGCTTCAGCCCGGTGGTCTGCGTAGTCTCATGCGGAATCGGCGGGAAGGGCGACCGTTCCGGATGGGCCGGGTCCATGCCCCATTGCACGACGGCGATGGGGTATTTTGCATCGTCCGGCTGATTCCTCGGCGCGACGATCCGATAGACCGTGCTGCCGTTCAGATAGCCCCCATCGACATAGGCGAGATAGTTCCTGGCGGTGATAGGAGCCTGATGCTCGTAGACCTCGACGGTGAAGCTGCCGAGTTCGGTGGTTACGATAGTGCGGGGGTTGGTTGGCGCGTCCGCTGCATGCGCGAGCCTTGCCGTCGCGAAGGCTGCGCCCCCGATCATCACGTCGCGTCTGCGCATTTCGCACTCCTTACGAATCATCGAGGCTCAGTCGGCAATACTGTGCTCGATTTAACCTTTTCTATCACAACATATGTCCGCGTCTCACGCACGCTTGGCAGGCGAGAGATGCCGTGCCCCAAAAAGTTGCGATAGGCATCCATGTCGGCGACGCGAACTTTCATGAGATAATCGAAGCCGCCGGCCACCATGTGGCATTCGACAATATTCGGGTCGGCGAGGGCGGCCCGGGCGAAATTGTCGAAGACGTCGGCGGTTGGGCGGTCGAGCGAGACCTCGACGAAGGCGAGCAGCCCCATCTCCATCCGCTCGGGGTTGAGCAGCGCGACATAGCCATCTATGAAGCCGTCGCGCTCCAGACGGCGCGTCCGCTCGAGGCAGGGCGTCGGGCTTAAGCCTACCTTGTTGGCAAGATCGACATTCGAAATCCGACCGTCCGCCTGCAGCGCTGCAAGGATGTGGCGGTCGATCCGGTCGAGGCTGTCCAGTGTTCTATTCGGCGCCACGGCCGGTTCTCCAGCATAAACTACCGCCACTATAGTCCTATGACAGGCGGTTCGGGGGGATATTCTGCGGTTTTTTGGATAGAATGCGGTCGCATACACAAAGCGGGGCAGGCCGGTCATGCAATCATCAAACGCGTTCGATTTCGGCACCTATGAGGACGATGCCGGCCGGCAGGCGATTCGGGCGCTTCATCGTGAGCCCGAGCCCGTGGCGATCGGCCGGCTGCTCCAGGCCTATACCGTCCCGGCCGAGACGCGGGCGGAGATCACCGATCATGCCGCGAAACTGATCGTGGCCGTGCGCGAGCGCGACCGCGACGCCGGGCCGATCGCGGCCTTGATGCATGAATATGACCTGTCCAGCGAAGAAGGTCTGGTGCTGATGATGCTGGCGGAGGCGCTGCTGCGCATTCCCGATGCGGCGACCCGCGACCTGCTGATCCGCGACAAGCTGGCTTCGGCCGATTTCGCCAAGCATATCGGCGCGTCGCCCTCGGTTTTCGTCAATCTGTCGACCCGGGCGCTGGCGATCACCGGCCGCACCTTGAAAGCTGCCGAGGATCAGTCGCGCATCTGGCCGCGCCTGGGAACTCGTTTGGGCGAGCCGATGTTGCGGCGGGCGATGTTGCAGGCGATGGCGGTGGTTGGCGGCCACTTCGTACTGGGCCGGACTATCGAGGAGGCGCTGTCCCGTGCGCGCCAGAAGGAGAAGGAAGGCCTCCGCCATTCCTATGACATGCTGGGCGAGGCGGCGCTTACGGACAAGGACGCGCGGCGTTATTTCAAATCCTATGAGACGGCGATCCATGCCATCGGCAAGGCCAATGCCGGGCGCGGGCCGATCACCGGCCCCGGCATCTCGATCAAGCTGTCGGCGCTCCATCCGCGCTATGAGTTGCGCAAGCGCGGCCGTGTGTTGGAGGAACTTTATCCCCGAGTCCTGGCGCTGACCGTAGTCGCCAAAAGCTACGATATTGCCTGCACCATCGATGCGGAGGAGGCGGACCGGCTCGATCTGTCGCTCGATATTATCGGCAAGCTCATCCGTGCGCCGGAACTGGTGGGTTGGAATGGGCTGGGTCTGGCAATTCAGGCCTATTCCAAGCGGGTGCTGCCGCTGATCGACTGGCTGCTTGGCGAGGCCACGGCAGCGGATCGCCGGCTGATGGTCCGGCTGGTCAAGGGCGCCTATTGGGACAGCGAGATCAAGCGCGCCCAGGATCAGGGGCTAGACGATTATCCGGTCTTCACCCACAAGGACGTCACCGACCTGTCCTATCTGGTTGCCGCCCAGCGTATCTTGGCCGCCGGCCACCGCCTCTATGGGCAGTTCGCCACCCACAACGCCGTGACAGCAGCCGCGATCTGCGCCTTCGCCAGGGGCCGTACCGACTTCGAGTTCCAGCGGCTGCATGGCATGGGCGAGGCCCTGCACGATCTGCTGATCGCGGAGGGGCGTGATATCTCCTGCCGAATCTATGCGCCAGTGGGCGCTCATCACGACCTGCTGGCCTATCTGGTTCGCCGTCTGCTGGAGAATGGGGCCAGCGGATCGTTCGTCAACCAGATGGCCAATCCGGATATTCCAGTCTCTTCCTTGGCGCGCGACCCGGCGACGGTCGTCGCCAGCCTTACGCCTGGACGGATCCCGCTGCCGCGTGCGCTGTATCAACCGGACCGGGCGAACTCGCTCGGCTTCGATTTCGGCGATCCCTCGGCTTTGGCCGAACTCAACCATGCGCTTAACGCCGAGCCGGCGGGTGAGGACGATGCTTGGCCGCTGGTCGGCGGCGTCCGCCGCCTGGGCGGACCGGTCCGCACAATCCATAACCCCGCCGACCGCGGCCGGATAGTCGGCTTTGCCCATGAGGCCGGAACTGGAGATGTCGAAGCCGCGCTTGCCGCCGCTGTGACCGCGCAACGTGAATGGGACTCGGTCGCTGTCGACGCCCGCGCCGCCTGCCTCGAACGAGCAGCCGACCGGATCGAGGCCGACCGGGCCCGCTTCATCGCGCTGGCGATCCGCGAGGCCGGTAAAAGCCTGGGCGCCGCCGTGGCGGAGGTGCGCGAGGCGGTCGATCTGCTGCGCTTCTATGCAGTATCGGCGCGCAAGAGCTTGGTTCCGGTCATGCTGCCGGGGCCGACCGGCGAGACCGACCAGCTGAACTATGCCGGGCGCGGCGTGATGGTCTGCATCTCGCCCTGGAATTTCCCGCTGGCGATCTTCATCGGCCAGGTTGCCGCCGCGTTGGTCGCGGGCAACGCGGTCATCGCCAAGCCGGCCGAGCAGACGCCGCTCATCGCCGCGCGGGCTGTCCGCGTCCTGCACGAGGCGGGCGTGCCGCATGGTGCGCTGTCGCTGTTGCCGGGCGACGGGGCATCTGTCGGCGGACCACTGGTGTCAGACCGGCGGGCGGCGGGCGTCGTCTTCACCGGATCGACCACGACCGCTCAAGCGATCAACCGGGCGCTGGCCGCGCGCGAAGGACCGATCGCGACCCTGGTCGCCGAGACCGGCGGTATCAATGCGATGATCGTCGACAGTTCGGCGCTACTGGAACAGGCGGTATCCGATATCATGGTCAGCGCCTTCGACAGCGCCGGCCAGCGCTGTTCGGCGCTGCGCTGCGTCTACGTGCAGGATGAAATTGCTGACGATCTGGCGACAATGCTGTCGGGCGCCATCGCGGAACTTAAGGTCGGCGACCCGTCGGTGCTGGCGACCGATATTGGCCCGGTGATCGACGACGATGCGCTGAGTTCACTCGACGCCCATGCGCGGAAAGCCGGTAAGCCCTTCGCCATGGCGCGCCTGGATGCCACCGACGCCGCCCGGGGCAATTTCTTCGCGCCCCGCGCCGTCTGGATCGATGGGATCGCGTCTCTGGAAAAAGAGGTTTTCGGACCCTTCCTCCATCTGGCACGGTTTCAGTCCGACAAGATCGACCAGGTGATCGATGCCATCGGGGATAGCGGATACGGGCTTACGCTCGGGCTGGAAACGCGGATCGACGAAACTGTTGAACGAGTCCGGCGCCGTGCTCGGGTTGGTAATTTCTATGTCAATCGCACCATGATCGGAGCGACTGTCGGAACCCAGCCGTTTGGCGGCGAGGGATTGTCGGGGACCGGCCCGAAAGCAGGCGGCCCCAACTATGTCCGCCGTTTCGTGACCGAGCGCGTGGTTACCATCAACACGACCGCCGCCGGTGGGAACGCATCGCTACTGATGTCGGCGGCCGAAGCGGTGACCTGAGCCGCCGCTTCAGCTGTTCACCGTGTAACGACCGGCTATTGCTCGCCCGTCGAAGTGGTCGTCGTCGTGCTGGTATGCCGGTTGACGACCGCGGGAGGGACGACGTTGGTGGTGGTCGTCGTCTTTTCGGTTACGGTCGGATGCACCGGCACCTTGGTGGTCGTGGTATCGACCGACCATTCATAGGATTCGCCGGGCTTTGCACGACTAGCCGCCAAGCCCTGTGCGTCCGAAGCGGCGCTTGTCGAACTGGTCGCGTGGGTTGCTGTCGTAGTTTCGGTCTGCTGGGCCATGGCGAAGCCCCCCGCCATCGTAAACGCGGCCAAAGTTGCCGCCGCTAATGCCAAATTGCACTTCATTCGAATTTGCTCCTTGCTGTCCAGGCGGTTGCCTGTCGCTGTCTGATAAAGGTTGCAAAGGCAGCGAACGTTCCCATTCACCTAGCTCGGCAGGTAGGGAACCGTGTGGAACGACGGGGGCCTTCTGTCGGTTCACCGATAGTCGGCGAAAAGCAAATTATCAGCGGAATTTTACACCTATCATAAATGTTGAATGCTTTAATAAGAGCAGATATTCGAGCGCATGGAGGAGATGTGTCTGTGATCGAGCATGCAAGTCGGATTTCAACGGGCATACCGGGTCTCGACGAAATTCTCGCCGGCGGGCTGACTCCTGATCGTATCTATCTGATCGAAGGAACAGCCGGCGCCGGCAAGACCACCTTGGCGCTGCAATTCCTGCTGGAGGGTGTGGCCCAGGGCGTTCCAGGCCTCTACGTGACGCTGTCCGAGACGGCAAACGAACTGCGCGCCGTTGCGCGGACCCATGGCTGGTCGCTCGACGCGCTGGATATCTATGATCTCGTCAATGAAGACGGACTAGATCCTGCCAGCGAACAATCGATCCTGCATCCGGCCGATATCGAGCTGGGCGAAACCACTCGCCGGGTGATGGAGCGGGTCGCGGAAAGCGAACCGGTCCGCATAGTCTTCGATAGCCTGTCCGAGATGCGGCTGCTGGCCCAGAATCCCCTGCGCTATCGCCGGCAGATTCTGGCGCTCAAGCACTTCTTCTCGAACCTGAACTGCACGGTCCTTCTGCTCGACGACCAGACGTCGGAAGCCGGGGACCTGCATCTGCACAGTATCTGCCATGGCGTCATTCGGCTGGACCAGGCGCTGCAGGATTTCGGCGGCCAGCGCCGGCGGATGCAGATCGTAAAGATGCGCGGCATCAAGTTTCGCGGCGGCTATCATGATTTCAATCTGGATACTGGCGGGATCACTGTATTCCCCAGACTGGTTGCGTCCGGCCACAGGAGGGAATTCACAACCGACTTCGCGACCACCGGTTGTAAGCCGCTCGACGTTCTGCTTGGTGGGGGGCTGACTCCAGGCACCAATACATTGCTGATGGGCCCATCGGGCGTTGGGAAAACCACCACCGCCGTCCGTTGCATGCTGACGGCTTTGGAACGCGGCCAGAAATGCGCCTATTATCTGTTCGACGAGGGGTTGGGAACCTTGATCTCCCGCTCGGCGGCGTTGGGGATGGATATCCGGTCTTATCTAGACTCCAGCCAGCTGATGCTATTGCAGATCGACCCGGCTGAGCTTTCGCCCGGCGAGTTCGCCGCGAATGTCCGTAAAAGTGTGGAACAGAGCGGCGCGGAGTTTGTCGCGATCGATAGCCTGAATGCCTATTTTCAGGCTATGCCGGGGGAAAAGTTTCTCGTGCTGCAGATGCATGAGTTGTTGACCTATCTGAACCAACAGGGGGTCCTAAGCGTTCTGGTTCTTGGACAACACGGCCTGGTCGGGGATATGAGCAGCGAAATCGATCTCAGCTATCTCAGCGATACGATCGTGCTTTTTCGGTTTTTCGAATCTCAAGGGCGGGTGCTTAAGGCGATTTCGGTCGTGAAAAGCCGAACCAGTGCCCACGAACAGACGATCCGGGAATTCCGCCTGACCAACGATGGGCTCGAGGTTGGCGAACCTTTGACCGATTTCGAGGGGGTTTTGTCCGGGGTCTCGTCCTATCGCGGGAACATGGCCATGCTTGGAGCGACAGAAGTCACGCTGGGCGCGACAAAAGATTGATGGATTTCCAATAGATGGACGAGCGTATCCTGCTGTTGGCGCCCCGCGGGCGGGACTCAGAGGTTATCTGCGCATTGTTGGAAGGCGTCGGTTCCGGCTGCGTGCAGAGCCAGGATTTGGCCAGTGTCGTCGAAAATCTGGAGCATGGCGCGGCGACGGCGATCATCACCGAAGAGGCCCTGGCGGCATCCGATCAAGGTCCGCTGACCAATTGGCTGGAGCGCCAACCGCCGTGGTCGGATTTTCCCTTTATCGTTCTGGTGACAAATCAGTTGGGCCGACGCTCGGCGTCGGCGGCCGATCGCCTGACCCGGATGGGCAATGTCGTGCTCCTTGAGCGGCCGCTCAACGCCGAAACGCTGAGTAGCGCCGCGCAATCCGCGCTACGCGCCCGGCGACGGCAATACCGGGCGCGAGACCAGATGGCGGAGCAGGCCGAGGCCGAGGAAAAGCTCAGATTCGCGCTAGAGGGCGGGCGTCTGGGCGCCTGGGACCTCGATCTCGCCACCCGCGTCCTGTCCGCCTCAAAGACCTGCAAGATGAATTTCGGGCGAGATGCGAATTCCGCCTTTACCTACGACGACCTGGTGGCTTCCATTCATCCCGACGACCGGCAGCGTCAGGCGAAGGTGGTGCTGCAGGCGATCGAGGCCGGGGGCGACTTCGATACCGAATATCGCACGATCTGGCCGGATGGCGGGACGCATTGGGTCTATATTCGGGGCGGGCGTACCGCCAACGTGGATGGCACGTCGATGCGGCTGACCGGCGTATCGCTCGACATTACCGCCCGAAAGGCGGCGGAGGCGCAGCTACGCCAATTGAACGAAACGCTCGAGACCCGGATAGTCGAGCGCACCACGCAGCTGCGCGAGGCCAATAGCCGCTTGCTGAAGGAAATCGCCGAACGCGAACGGGCCCAGGCGGCCTTCGTCCAGGCCCAGAAGATGGAGGCGGTCGGTCATCTGACCGGGGGTATCGCCCATGACTTCAACAATCTGCTGACAGCGATCCTGGGCAATGTCGACATGATCAGCCGGCGAACGACCGACGAGCGAATTCAGCGCATGTCTGGCTATGCCCGTGACGCAGTCGATCGCGCGGCCAAGCTGACCAGTCAGCTGCTGGCCTTTTCGCGCAATCAGAATCTGGTGCTGAAGCCAGTGGAGATCGATCGGCTGATCCTGGGCATGGACGACCTGCTGTCGCGCTCGCTCGGCCATACGATCCGAATCGAAACCGACCTCAAGGCGGCACATTCCGCGGCCACCACCGACGCCAATCAGATCGAACTCGCCATCCTCAACCTCGCGATCAATTCGCGCGACGCGATGCCCGATGGCGGCCTGCTGACGATCGCCAGCCGAATCGACAATGACTGGGGCGAGGATCTAAAGCCCGGGTGGTATGTCGTGATCTCAGTGTCTGACACCGGCTCCGGCATACCGCCCCAAGTGATCAGCAAGGTTTTCGACCCGTTCTTTACGACCAAATCGGTCGGCAAGGGCACCGGGCTGGGACTTAGCCAAGTTTATGGCGTTGCCCGCCAATCAGGCGGCACGACCCGGATCAGCAGTGAGCTCGGCAAAGGTACCACTATCGAAATGTGGCTACCTTTGGCCGACGGCGAGCAGGCCGAGTCCGTCGTTGGCGTGGGGCCTGAACACGTGATCCGGGGACATCATGAGAAGGTATTGGTGATTGAGGACGATCCCGATGTGCGCCGGTTCATCGTGCAATGCCTGGAAACGCTCGATTACCATGTGACGCAGGCGGATCACGGCGAAGCCGGTTTGGCGCGGCTTGCAGCGGACAATCCGCAGCTGCTGATCGTCGATTTTGCCATGCCGGGCCTCAACGGTGCCGAGGTCGCCGCCGAGGCGCGCCGCCGCCGGCCTGGTTTGCCGGTGATCCTGGTCACCGGCTACGCCGATACCCAGGCGGTGGAACGCGTGGTAGGAACCGACTCCATCCTACGCAAGCCCTTCAAAGTCGGGGATCTTGCCACTTCAATGCGCAAGGCGCTGGCCAAAGCGGCTTGATCCCGCTGACTAAGGAGCATCTGGCGATCTGGGCGGTGGCCGGCCTGGCCACTGTCGGCGTCATCGCGCGGCCATGGCGCCTACCCGAGGCTGTTTGGGCCGTGCTGGGCGCGGTGCTTCTCGTCGGCCTTGGACTGATGCCGTGGGATGCTGCTTTGAGCGCCACCGCCCGGGGAGGGGATGTCTATCTTTTCTTGGTCGGCATGATGCTGCTGGCCGAACTGGCGCGGCGGGAGGGGCTGTTCGACACGCTGGCCGCCCAGGCCGTACATCATTCCGAAGGCTCGGCGACGCGGCTGTTCGGGCTGATCTACGCCGTTGGCATATTGGTCACGACATTCTTGTCGAACGACGCGACCGCGGTGGTGCTGACGCCTGCGGTCTATGTCGCGGCCAAGGCGGCGAAGGCCGAGCCGCTGCCCTATCTGTTGATCTGCGCCTTCATCGCTAACGCCGCCAGCTTTGTTCTGCCAATCTCTAATCCCGCCAATCTGGTGCTGTTCGGCAGTCACATGCCGCCTCTGGCCGTCTGGCTCGCTCGCTTCACCCTGCCATCCGTCCTGTCGATCGCGGCGACGTTTGTCGTTCTATGGCTGACCCAGAGATCTGCGCTGCGGCAGAATGTGGCCCGGTATACAGCGGTTCTGCCGATGACGCGCGGCGGGTGGCTGACGCTCTATGGCATCTGCGCGACAGCCGTCATCTTGCTTGCCGCGTCGGCATTGGGTGCAGAGCTTGGCCTGCCAACCTTTATCGCCGGCGCATTGACCGCGGCCGTGGTTCTGGTGCTCAAGCACGAGGCGCCGTGGCCGGTCCTGCGCGGCGTTTCCTGGTCGGTACTGCCGCTGGTGGCCGGGCTGTTCATGCTGGTGGAAAGCGTGAATCGGACCGGTGTGACCCAAGCGCTGGCCTCGGCATTTGCAGGCTGGAGCGGGCACTCGGCAACGGAGGCCGCGTTAGGCGGCGGAGCCTTGATCGCCGTCGCCGCCAACCTGATGAACAATCTGCCAACCGGGCTGATCGCTAGCTCGGCGCTGGCACAGGTAATGGTGCCGGATGTGGCGACCAGCGCCCTGATGATCGGGGTAGATCTCGGCCCGAACCTGTCGATCACAGGGTCGTTGGCCACGATCTTGTGGCTGCTTGCGCTGCGGCGCGAGGGACAGGCTGTGGGGTTCTGGGGTTTTCTGAAGCTCGGTGCGCTGGTGATGCCGCCGGCTCTGCTGCTGGCGCTTGCCGGGCTGCTCGCGACCAGTTGATCGACTTCGCTCAGGCGATGATGCAAAATGACGGCGTGCGAACACAGCGGCAGTCCTAAACGAATATCGGCGAACCCATAGCAACGCCACCAATGCGCTGGTCCACACGATCTGCGTTCCGATCATCCTGTTTGCCAGCTTCGGGCTGCTATGGAGCGTCCCTGTCGGACGGTGGCTGGGGTTGGCGGGCAACTATCCCGAATGGGTGAACGCCGCCACGATCGCGCCGGTCCACTGGTGCTGGTTTTCTATGCCACACTATCCACCCGTGCCGCCGCGCTGATGGCGACCATCTTGCTGATCTGCGCGGCTGGTGCGGTCGGGCTGCGAAATGCCGGCGTTCCGCTCGCCTGGCTCTGCGGCGGTATCTGGATCGCCGCATGGCTGAGTCAGTTCTACGGCCACCATGTCGAAGGCGCCAAGCTGGCCTTCCTTGACGAGGTTGTCTTCCTCCTGATCGGTCCGCTCTTCATCCTGGACAAATATGTCCTGCTCGGGCCGCGGCGGCCGCCTGGAGGCGCCCGTCAGGCGTGACGATCGGGAGTTGCGGCCTGTCCACTAGCGTCAGCACGGTTTCGGATGGACCGCAGAGGTACAGGCCCAGCGGCGTTACACGATCGGCGCCGCGTCGCCCAATTCCGGGGCGTCGACGCCGAGTTCGTCTTATGGCGTCCTCTCGCGGCGCAGTATGTCGCGGAGCGGAACCCCCATCTGCGCGACGAAGTCCATCAGTTCGGCGTGGGACGGCGCTGTTTTCAGATACTCGATGATAACGGGCTCGATTTGGGCATTGCAGATGATCGCCAGGACGTTGCGCGACATGTTGCAGTCAGGGTTTTGGTAGATCCTGACGGTCGTGCCGGTTCAACCTTGTCCAGGTCGACCTTCGATTCGCGCGTTTATCCCTTGCGGGGAGGGGGCCTGGATTGCTATGTAGGGTTATCGGGCGAACACAGTGTACACGCTTATACGTCCGTCAGTTGAATTGACGAATGTCGCCCGGAACCGATTTGCTCAATGCTTCGCGCAGAAGCAAGGCCTTATGGGAAGGAACCGCTCTATGGATCGCGCCGAACGTGTCGCCATCGCCAAACGCATTCTCGAGTTCAACGACCGGGATATCGACGAAATGGGCGACATTTCGTGGGAAACCGATATCGGCCGTTTCACTGACAAGGCTCGGTTCGAGCTTGAGAAGCAGGAATTCTTTCTGAAGCGTCCGCAATTGATCGCCTATACTGCGGATTTCCCCGAACCCGGCGATTATTACGCAACCGAGATCGTCAGCAAGCCGATCCTACTGGTGCGTGGCAAGGACGGAAAGGCGAAGGCCTTCCTCAATGCCTGCCGTCATCGCGGCGTGAAGCTGGCCGAGGGCTGCGGCAACTCCAAAGGCTTCAGTTGCCCCTATCATGGCTGGACATACGGCAATGACGGCGCTCTGCTATCAGTGCCGAGCCGCGCCGCTTTCGAGCCCGAGCAGCTTGCCGAACGCGGTCTGATCGAGCTCCCGCTCGCTGAAAAACACGGTGTGGTTCTGGTCCACCCGCAGCCAAGCGGCATGGTCGATTGGGACGAATTCTTCGGCCCCGAAATGGGCGGCATCATCGCGGACTATGATCTCGAGGATTTCCGCCTGGTCGGCGAATATCGCGCCCCGGCCCGGATCAACTGGAAACATGCCGTCGATGGCGGGCTCGAGGGCTATCACGTGCCCTACCTGCACCCGACGACCGTCGGGCCGGGCACGCTGCGCCAGTTCATGCATCTCGATTTCGGCCTGCACCAGACGCTGGTGTCGCCGATGAAGCAGATACTGGACCTGAAGAATATTCCGGAAGAGGAATGGCCGGAGACGCTACCCTATGGCTTCACCAACGCGATCTTCCCGAACACGGTGGTGGGCGGCAGCAAGCACATCATGTTCTTCCAGCGCAGCGAACCCGGCGCGGAGCCCGGCACCTGCACCTATATCTTCCGCACCTATGGTCCGCATAAGGGCGCGACGGAAGAAACGCGGGCAATGGCGCAGTACATGACCGACCTGTTGATGAAGACGGCGCTGGAAGAGGATATGACGATCCAGTCCAGCGCGCAGATCCAAATGGAAGCTGGCGCCGTGCCATCGATCGTGCTCGGCAAGCGCGAGGTCAACCTCATCCGCATGCATCAGAACCACGATCGCCTGATCGGCCATGACGTGGCCGCGGCATTGAACAAAAGCGGGGAGTTCGCCGAAGCGGCGGAATAGTGTTAAAACTTTAAGCAGGCCCGGCGGGAGGATATCCCGCCGGGCCTTTTTAATGCCTGGGGGTTACCGCCGCAGCTCCAGTTCCGAAGCCACGCGCTGCGGGCCGGCGCCGGTCGGGCGGATACGGTACTGGTAGGTTCCGGAACGGTCGACCGGCATGACGGATACGACGATGAAGCGCTCCGCAGGCTGTTGGGTCTGGGGCTTCATTGACTGGATGGAAAAGAACACGCTCTCGTCAATCCGGTAACGGGGGCCGGTCTGCCGCTCTGTCGTCATTATTGTCTTTCTTTGGCGAGCCGCGCCGGGCTTCGCTTTTGGGGACTGTCGCGTGGGGCCGAGAAAAGATCGGTATCCGAGCCTCGCAGCGTCATGTGGGGACGCGGATGCCGAAATGTAAGCGCCGTGACGCCGAAATCAGCGCCATGCGCCGGATAGTCTCGGCATCGTTCCGATATTGCAATCCGATTGACAGGTCCGCGTCTCCGCTTTCTTATTGAGGCAGGCTCAGTCTGGGATAGGCCTCCAAATCAGCACAAAACGTCATTCGGGAAGGAATTCAGCCGTGACCAAGGCCGCGAAGGTACGCGAGAAAGTCGATCATCCGATTGTCGATGCCGACGGGCATTTCGTTGAGATCGGTCCGGTTCTCGAAGAAGAACTTGTGACCTATCTGGAAGAGGCCGGCGGCCGCGAAATGCGGGATCGCTACCTCTCGGGCTTCGCCAAACCGTTCGATACCTCGACCGCGCTCGCCGACCGCAACCATCCCACCATCCGCCAGACCTGGAGCCCGATGCCGTCCTGGTGGGGCTGGCAGACCAAGAACACCTATGACCGCGCCACCGCGCATCTGCCCAAGCTGATGTATGAACGGCTGGATGAGCTGGGCATCGATTTCATGCTGGTCTATCCGTCCTCCGTCCTGGGCCTGCTGGATGTCGAGGATGCCGAGATCGGCGGGGCGCTGGCCCATGCTGCCAATCGCTGGCTGGGCTCGATCTTCGCGCCTTACAAGGACCGAATGGCGGTCGGCGGCATCATTCCGATGAACAACCCGCAGGTGGCGATCGCCGCCGCCGATCATGCGGTCAACGAACTCGGCCTCAAGACCACAATCATGGCGTCGTTCGTGCGCCGCTACCTGGGTGACAAGCCAGCGGGTGGCGGCATCCAGGCCCATCGGCTGGATGCCTATGGCCTGGACAGCGAGTATGATTACGATCCGTTCTGGGCGAAATGCGTCGAGCTGGGCGTCGCCCCGCTGGTTCACGGTTCGCACCAGCGCGAGCGCATTTCCCGTTCGGTCTCCAGCTATGTCTACAACCACATTGGAGGGCTGGGCGCGGCGCATGAATCGCTGGCCAAGTCGCTGTTTCTGGGGGGTGTCACCCGGCGCTTCCCCGAACTCAAATTCGGCTTCCTGGAAGGCGGCGTGTCGTGGGCGGTCAGTCTCTATGCCGATCTGATCGGCCATTGGAGCAAGCGCAACGGCGAGGCGATCCACGACCTGGACCCAGACAAGCTCGACGTCGACGCGCTGATGGGCTTCGTCAAGACATATGGCGACGACAAGGTCCAGGGTTCGCTCGAGAAAATCCGCACCCATTTCGCCCGCCCGGCGGCCCGTCCCGCGCAGCTCGACGAGTTCTCGCGCGCCGTGATCCGGCAAGTCGAGGATATCCGCGACCTGTTCGTGCCGAATTTCTATTTCGGCTGCGAGGCGGACGACCCGCTGGTGGCCTGGGCCTTCGCCGACAAGGTCAACCCGATGGGCGCCAAGCTGAAGGCGATCATCGGCTCCGACATTTCGCATTGGGATGTCGTCGACATGACCGAACCGGTCGAGGAAGCCTATGAGATGGTCGAGCATGGCCGGATCACGGAAGATAATTTCCGCGACTTCACCTTCGTCAACCCTGTCGAGCTGCATGCCGGGATGAATCCGAAATTCTTCGAGGGCACGGTAATCGAAAAAGCCGCGGCAGGGCTGATAGCGAAAGGTTGACGCCGTCGGGACCGATGAAGTTCACCGCCTTGGCGGTTCACATTCAGAACACAGGAAGGATAGCGCCATGACCAAAGCTTCTGACGTCGGCAAGCTTGTCGGCCATCCGATCATCGATGCCGATGGCCATTTCGTCGAGCTGGGTCCCATGCTCGACGACGAATGCTTGACCTATCTGGAAGAGGCGGGAGGGCGCCGCCTGCGCGACCGTTACCTCAACAGCGCGGTAGCGCCTTATGACACCTCGACGGTTCTGGCCGACCGCGACAGTCCTGAAGTTCGCGCGGAGTGGCGTGGCATGCCGTCCTGGTGGGGCTGGCCGACCAAGAATGTGAAGGACCGCGCGAGTTCGCACCTGCCCAAGCTGATGTATGAGCGGCTAGACGAGATGGGCATCGACTTCATGCTCGTCTATCCCTCGACCTCGCTGGCGCTGACCGATGTGCAGGACGACGAGCTGGCCGGCGCGCTCGCCAACGCGGCCAACCGCTATCTCGCCGCCGCTTTCGCCCCCTACAAGGACCGGATGGCGGTGGGCGGCATTGTGCCGATGAACAACCCGACGATGGCGATCGCAGCCGCCGATCATGCGGTGAACGTGCTCGGCCTCAAGACCCTGCTAGTCGGTTCCTATGCCCGCCGCGCGCTGGGGCCAAAGCCCGCGAATGGGCCGCAACCCTTCCGGCTGGATACGTTTGGTATAGACAGCGAGTATGATTACGACCCGTTCTGGGCCAAATGCGTCGAACTCGGCATCGCCCCGCTGTCGCACGGGCAGCACCAGCATATTCGCGCTTCGCGTTCAGTCTCCAACTATATCTACGACCATATCGGCAGCTTCTCGGTGGCGCATGAGGCGCTGGCCAAGTCGCTGTTTCTGGGCGGCGTCACCCGGCGGTTTCCTGATTTGAAGTTCGGCTTCCTGGAGGGCGGGATCGCATGGGCTGCCGCCCTCTATGCCGACCTCCTGGGCCATTGGAGCAAGCGCAACGCCAATGCGATCGGGGTCCTTGATCCGGATAGGCTCGATGTGGACGGACTAATGGAGTACATGGCGCAATATGGCGATGCCAAGGTCCATGACCGGCTGGACGACATCCGCAAATTCTTCAAGCGCCCCGCGGCGCGGCCGGCGCAACTCGATGAATTCGCTGCCGCCAAGATCAACAGCCCCGAAGAATTGCGCGACCTGTTCGTGCCGAACTTCTTCTTCGGCTGCGAGGCGGACGACCCGCTGGTCGGCTGGGCCTTCGCCGAGAACGTCAACCCGCTGAGCGCGCGCCTGCAGGCGATCATCGGTTCGGACGTGTCGCACTGGGACGTGCCGGACATGCTGGAGCCGATCGAAGAAGCCTATGAGCTGCTCGAGCATGGGCGGATCACGGCCCGCGATTTCCGCGAATTCACCTTCCTGAACCCGATCAAGCTGCACGCCGCGATGAACCCGTCCTTCTTCGACGGAACCGTCGTGGAAAAGGCCGCGCGGGAGGCGATGAAGGGTTAAACAAGCCGAGAATCAACAAACAAGGGGAAGAAAACATGGCCAAGAAGAACGCGAGGCCGTTGCGCACCGTATTGTTCTGCGCGGGCACCGAAGAGGGCGAAATCCGCGAGGCTTTCGCGTCCGGCGCGGATTCGATCGTCATCGACCTGGAAGAACCGTGTACGCCAATCAACGAACAGGTGCGTGACATGGGACGGGCGCTGGTCAATCGCATGCTGGGGGAACTGCCGTTGGGCGGCCCGATGGTATTCGCGCGGGTTCAGCGCCCTGCCACCGGACAGACCCTAAAGGATTTGCGCGCCGTCATGTGCCCGCGCCTGGACGGCATTCTAGTCCCGAAGATCGACAGCCCTGCCGACATACATATGACCGAAGGGCTGCTCAACAGCATGGAGGTCGATCTTGCCCTGCCGATGGGCAGGACCCAGATCTATCCGATCCTGGAAACCGCTCAGGCGCTCCGCCGGGCCTATAAGATTGCCAAGGCCTCCAAGCGCATCGCCTATATGGGCGGCGCGATCTCGCGCTTCGGCGATATTCATCAGGCCATTGGCTTCCGCGTTACACCTGATGCGCGAGAAACGCTGGTGCTGCGCTCCAAGGCTTTGATGGATGCGAGGGCGGCGGGCATCCGCTATCCCATCGGCGGCATGTGGACCGGTAAGCTGAACGACGAAAAGGGCCTGCGCGCCTGGTGCACCGAACTACGCAATATCGGCTATTTTGGCATGATGATCGGCGACCCGCGGCTGGTGCCGATCGTGCATGAGGTCTTCTCGCCGACCAAGGATGAGCTCGACTATTGGCAACGCCTCGACCAGTTGCAGACCGAGGCGGAACGGACCGGTGCCGACAAGATCCTGGACGGAGACGCCAATCAGGGCGAGGCGCATGTCGTGCACGGCGCCCATGTCGAATCGGCCCGCATGAACCTGGTCTGGGCGCGGGAGCTCGGGGTTATCTGAATGCTGGCCAAGGGATGTCTAGACACCGGGGGAAATCACGCCTCAAATGGGGGTTAAGGCGGCCAATCGAAAAACGGCCGCCGCCTTCATTTGGGAGTAAATCCGTGCAGCATCGCGATCTCTTTCCAGCCCTCGTTACGTGTCTGGCTTTGCTGGTCTATGCCTGGAACTTCATGAGCGCCGGTCAAGCACGCGGCAAGCATAAGATCCAGGCGCCGGCCACCGCCGGCCATCCGGAGTTCGAGCGCAAGCTGCGCATTCAGGAGAACATGATCGAACAACTGATCGTGTTCCTGCCATCGCTGTGGATTTTCTGCCTGACGGTGCAGCCTTTGATCGGCGCGGCGCTCGGCCTCGTCTTCGTCATCGGCCGCATCATCTATTCGCTCGCCTATGCCGCCGACCCGTCCAAGCGAGGCCTGGGCTTCGGCCTCGGCATTTTCCCGACATTGATCCTGTTGCTGGGCGGGTTGGTGGGCGTGATCCGCGATTTCATGATCGATATGTAAAGCCCAGCCTGTCTATAAAGCTGGGGCAAACCCTGCTATAGCGACTCCGCCGCGCCCGTAGCTCAACGGATAGAGCATCTGGCTTCGAACCAGAGGGCTGGAGGTTCGAGTCCTTCCGGGCGCGCCAGCGACGCTATAAAGATAATGAACACCCCAGGAAGATAATGAACACGCCAGGGTTGTTGCCGCTGGTTTCGCTTGCCACCTAAATGCGATCATTCACAAATAATCGAGACTTGGGACAGGAGTGAAAGCATGACTGCATCTACCGAGCGCGCGATCCTCGCCGGCGGCTGTTTTTGGGGCATGCAGGATCTGATTCGGCGCTATCCGGGTGTGATTTCCACGCGGGTTGGCTATTCGGGCGGCGACGTGCCCAGTGCAACCTATCGCAATCACGGAACCCATGCTGAGGCGATCGAGATCCTCTTCGATCCGCAAAAGATCAGTTTTCGGCGGCTTCTGGAATTCTTCTTCCAAATCCATGACCCGACCACGGTGAACCGCCAGGGCAATGACCGCGGGACCAGCTATCGGTCGGCGATCTTCTACACGAACGACGAGCAGAAGCAGGTCGCCGAGGACACGATCGCCGATGTCGATGCTTCAGGGATTTGGCCGGGCAAGGCGGTCACCGAACTGGCCCCTGCCGGCGATTTCTGGGAGGCAGAGCCTGAGCATCAGGACTATCTGGAGCGCTTTCCGAACGGCTATACCTGCCACTTCATCCGGTCCAACTGGGTACTCCCGCACAGGGCTGAAGCGCGCCTGGTGGGTTAACAGCTTGCCGCACGTCGAAATCGGCAGTCGTCTGTCATCAGGGATAGCATGACGCGCAAGAGTGTGACCCTGGCGGTGTGCATTGCCGGCTTTGCGGCTGTCGCCGTCGCAGGCATCGCGATTTCCGGCCAGTTGCCGCCCGACCGGCGCAGTACGGCGGCAGCGTCCTGCCGCAAACCTGACCGTGAACAGGTGCGCATCCCCGGCAGCAGCTTCATGATGGGCTCGGCCGAGTTCTACGAGGAGGAAGGTCCGGTCCATAAGGCAACAGTGGCCGCCTTCTGGATCGATCGCTACGACGTCACCAATGCGGAGTTCGCCCGCTTCGTCGCCGCGACCCATTTTGTGACCGATGCTGAGCGCAAACCCAACCAGGCCGATTATCCCAATATCCCAGCCGACAAGCTGGTCGCCGGCGGTGCGGTCTTCACCTCGCCGGGCGGTGTCCGCACCATGGAAGACCCGATGCAGTGGTGGGCCTTCGTGCCGGGCGCCGACTGGCGCCATCCGGAGGGACCCGACAGCAACGTCGTGGGGCACGACAATGACCCCGTCGTTCAGGTCAGCTATAACGACGCGCTGGCCTATGCTCTTTGGGCCGGCCGCGAATTGCCGACCGAGGAGCAATTCGAATATGCCGCGCGCGGCGGGCTGGATGGCAAGACCTATGGGTGGGGCGACGATTTCACGCCCGGCGGCAAGTATCAGGCCAATAGCTGGCAGGGCGAATTCCCCAGCAAAAATACCGGCGCGGACGGCTTCTCGGGCCGCGCGCCGGTGGGGTGTTTTCCGGCCAATGGCTTTGGCCTGTACGACATGATCGGCAATGTCTGGAAATGGACGACCAGCCTGTATGGACCGATGACGGAGAGCGAAATGGCGGTCTCCGGCATGCCGGAAGGTGGCACGCCGGCGTCACGCGTTCTGCGTGCGACCAAAGGTGGCTCGTATCTGTGCGCCGCCAATTACTGCCGCCGCTATCGCCCCGCCGCCCGCCAGCCGCAAGAATCGGGCTTCAGCGCCGCTCATCTCGGATTCCGGACTGTCAGCAACAAGCCCTGAGAGTATGGCGGGCTGGAGCGTGAGAAAATCCGAATTTGGCGTAAAGCTTGCCGCCCGGCGGAACATGTCGCGGGATTTCAGTGCTTCCTTATCGTGACGCCGGTCCGGCACTGTCGGATCGGCGTCACCGTTTCGACGGTCTGCGCGATGAACGAGCCTTCAGTGATACTCCCAAATATTTCACGACAGCCGGCCGATCTACTCCTGGCCGACGAACCTCCGGTCGATGTCCCGGTAGCCGGCGAGAGCGCGTTGACGCTAGCGACCTATAATATTCACAGTTGCTTCGGTCTGGATCGGCGTTTCGACCCCGATCGGGTGGCGGAGGTCATATGCGAACTCGGCGCTGATGTCATCGCGCTGCAGGAGGTCGACGCCCAGCACGGGGTCAGGGGCTATGTCGATCAGTGGGCTTTTCTGGCCGATACCACCGGCTATGTCTGCATACCGGGTATCAGCCTTCGCACCCATCGGAAGGTTTTCGGGAACGCCCTGCTGACCCGTCTGCCGGTGGTACGCACCAGGCTGCACGATATCAGCGTCGACAGATGCGAGCCGCGCGGCGTGATCGATGTGGATCTGGCCGTCGCGGGCGGCATGCTCCGCATCCTCGCCACCCATCTCGGACTGCGCGCCGCCGAACGCCGTCGTCAGAGCGAGCGGATCGCCAAAATCGCCGGTGCCGGTGGCGAAGCTCTGGGCACGGTCCTGCTCGGCGATATGAACGACTGGCGGCCGCGGTCGCCGAGTATACGGTGCATAACCCGGCTGTTTCATCGCGCGCATTCCGCACTCAGTTTCCCGTCCCGGCTGCCCATGTTCCCACTGGATCGCGTCTTGGGAATGGGGAATATCCAACTCGGCGACATTGCCGCTCATCGGTCCCGTCTTGCGCGCATCGCATCCGACCATCTTCCGATCACCGCAAAATTGTCTTGGGTTTCCCCCACATGAACCTCGCATCACTGAAGCGGTGGTTGCCCTGGATCTCATTCGTCGTCATGGCGATCGCGCTGGCATGGGCATTCCATGTCCTGCACCGTTACTCGTTGGCCGACATATCCCGCTCGCTGCACGAAATGAAAACCCGGCGCGTCGTCATGGCCGGCTTCTTTACACTATGCAGCTACGCCACGCTGACGCTCGGCGATCTGCTGGCCGTGCGGACATTGGGGCGCGATCTGGCCTATCGCCGGATCGCGCTGACCGCTTTCGTCAGCCTGTCGCTTGGCCATACTTTGGGATTCGCGCCATTCAGCAGCGGTGCTGTGCGCTATCGGCTCTATACGCGTTGGGGGCTGACCGCCGAACAGATCGCTAAGATTATGGTGTTCTCGGCGGCGACGGTCACATTCGGCGAGACCGGGCTTGCGGGGTTGGCGCTGACCTATGATCCCGCATTCGCATCGCGCATTCTCGGCATTCCCACCGGCATGGTGCGCATGTTGTCGCTTATGGCCCTCGCGATTCCCATCGCCTATGTCATCCTCGCAGCATTCCGGCAGCATCGGGTGCGGCTGTTCCGCTGGTGGGTTCAGCTCCCGCCCTGGCGCATTGCTGCGATGCAGGTGGTGGTGGGCATCGCCAATTTCAGTTTCGTCTGCGCCGCGCTTCATCAAACGTTGCTATCGGTCGCACAAATCGATTATGCGGCGGTCTACGCGGCCTATCTGCTGGCGAATATCGCCGCCCTCGCCAGCCATGCGCCGGGCGGGATCGGTGTAATAGAGGTGGTCATCATCAAGGTGCTGCCGGACGTGGATGCGCTGGGACCGGTCCTGTGCTTTCGCGTCATCTATTTCCTGATTCCGTTCGCGGTCGGCGCGACAGTCTTCCTGTTGACCGAAATCCACCGCCGGATCGCGCGGCCCGCGGCAAGCCAGGGTTCCACTACCGGCCGCACAAAGCGAACCGTGAGCGGCTGAATCGGGTCGAGCACCGCCGTACCGGCCAGCGGGGCGACCTCGCGGGCACCGCGCGTGGGTTTCAGCGGGCGCAGCAGGCGGTCGGCATCCAGACTGTCCAATGCGGCGATCAGCGACTCCGTCTCATTCAGGCGCGCCATGACATCCGATACCGGGCGGCATGTGTGCTCGGCGATCAACCGCGCTCTGATCTCGCGGATTTTTGCGCGATGGCCGGGGTGGCGCGTCTCGATCGCCAGATCGCACTCAGTATCAGTTCCCATCGAACGGTTGTTGAGGTTGGAGGATCCGATGCGCAGGAGGCAGTCATCGACGATGACCAGCTTCGCGTGAATCTTGATCTCGGTCACCGCCTGCCCCGCACGGGCGATGGGATAATAGACCCGCAATCGGCCCGAACTGTCCGCTGACAGAAGGCGATGCAAAAGCCGGTCGCGATTGGCCCCCATCACCAGGCCTTCAAAGAACCCCGCATAAACCCGGTTCAGGACAATCACGATTTCCGGTGGGTCCGGCTCCCGCAGCCGTTCCACCAAGATTTCGCCGATATCGTCGGCAGTCAAATATTGAGCCTCGATATAGATCGTCCGCTGGGCGGTCTTCAAAATGTCCCGATATAGGGCGGCGATCTCGCGCCGTGGGTGGCGCGGATAGAACGGGTCGGTACGGGCAATGGCGACTGGCGCATCCGTGAAGTCCGGCGCCAGCCCATGGGGCCAGACAGGCCGGATGGCCGGCAACCTGTCCAGCATTTCGCCCGATGCCCGCCTCCAATGCGCCTTTGCCATCTGTGCGACCGCTTCCGCCGCCCGTCCCTCGACGATCATCTGGACATCGTGGATCGGCCCGTACCGCTCCCCGGTCGCGGTTACCCGCCGCGGTTCATGGACATGGTGGTCCTTCCGGTCCCAGCGGTCGCTGCACAGATCGATGCCGCCGACAAAGGCGATCCGGTCGTCGATACAGACGATCTTTTGGTGGCAAGATGCGCCGAGGCTCGGCGACACGAACCGATAGTCGAGTCTGTCCACCGTCCGCCGCACGGCCGCCAATTTACGGGGCAGGGCGCCATTGCCGCCATAGAAAATCGTCCTGTCCCACAGCAACAGCCGGATTTCGAGTTCCGGGCGTTCCGCCAGCAGACTCTCGAACAATTGGAGCAGCGGCCGGCCTTCCGGCCCGTCTAACCCCGGTTCCAGAACCAGCAGCGGGTCGAATATCCAGCCGTTGATGATGATGAGGCGCCGGGCCTGTTTCAGGCTGGTGGCGAGCATCGCGAAATAGTCGGAATTGGTCAGGATCGCGGCGCGGTCGGCCTGTTCAATCCGCCAGCAATTCGATCCAGGGCGCAGGACCTCGTTCACGGGCTCACAGGGTGAATCCGAACCTGGCACGTCTGCTTGCACCTCGCCGTAGCTCACAAGGGTCTGCCCTTTCGCAACTCCATCGATCTCGAAATTCGCGAACTCGGCCGCTTGTTCCTGCCCTTGTGAACTATCCGGGTTGGATTGTTTCCGCTATGCCGCCGTGCTTTTCGCCGAGCGCTTGCGGGGGCGGTCGTACTGCACGGACCAGTCCGAAAACGGCCCCAGTTCGAATGGACGTGCCGCTAATACGAATGTGTACCACTCGCTCGCCCCCGCATTTGATCGCCGGTCGATATCGCTCAGCTCCCGCGCTTCCTGAAGAAGCTTGCGGAACTTCTGCTCCAGCTGCGCGCGGGATGCGGCGGAGAATTTCAACGCATCCACCACCCAGACTGCATCCGTCTCGCTGACGTCGGCATTGTCCAGCGACCAAGCCAGGAATTTATTCACGAAACGTGAATAAGGCCCATTCGGCCGCCATTTGATGTCTTTATTTGTGAGCAGCCTGATCTCGTTTCCCGGCAGAAGCTCGATGAGGCCGATCTTCTCAAGCCGGATCAGCGCACCGACAAGGACAGCTTCTGGAATCCTGGCTTCGCGCCGAAGTTCCTCCGTACTCCATCCTTTCAATATCTGCGAGAACAGGTAATCCAGCAGCGCGTCCTCCGACAACATCCGCTCCTGTTTCACCGTCATGTTCGAAATCCGCTGCTCGATCCGCTTCCCGGCAAGTTCGCACAGGCCGAAAAAACTGATCCCCGCCAGGTCGCAAAGCTGTTCGACGACGCGAGTATCCACCCCGTCGCGTGAGAACCAGCGCGTAACGGTGCGCTCGGTCACATTCAGCCTCTCCGCGATATCGGAGTGACGCAGGCCGCGCGCTCGCAGCAATTCGCGCAGCACCCCCATCAGCGCCCTGAAATGCGATCCGGTCATTTGCCGTTACTCCAATTTGACCCGCCCATCGTTTTTAACGCGCATCGAAGCGATAGGACATTTTCTGTCCGAAAGCAGGACCGAAAATGTCTGGTGGTAAATATCTTGCCTATGATGAAAATCTTCTGCCACTCTGCGCCGCTAATATACTGACGGCATGAAGATGGGGCGGCTTCGCCTACATCTGCGCCGGGTCATAGAGGAGGAATTATGGAACGGGCGGGACGCATCGCAATCGCGAAGGAAATCATCGAGCTGATCGAATCCGGGGAGCCGTATCACGGCGACGAATCGTGGGAGGCGGATATCGGCCGCTTCGTCGACAAGGACCGGTTCGAGCTGGAAAAGCAGAAGCTGTTCCTCGAACGGCCGCAGCTGATCGCACTCAGCGCGGATATCCCCAATCCGGGCGATTATTACGCCACCGATATCGCCGGCAAGCCGATCCTGATCGTGCGCGGCAAGGACGGGGTGGCCAAGGCCTTCCTCAATGCCTGCCGCCATCGCGGCGTCAAGCTGGCCGAGGGCTGCGGCCACGGCGCCGGTTTCACC
>JAQGIF010000303.1 GCA_028291345.1 Rhodospirillales bacterium
TCTTTCACACTCTCGCTTTGGCACTCGCCCAGAAGTTCATCCATGCAGCCCCGCTGGGCGGCCGCACCAAGGCGTGCGCCGCAACCGGATTCGCGACCTAACGGCGGAAAGGGATTCTTGCTCAGCCTCGTAGCGCCTTCCACCCTATGCTTAAAAGCTCCTATCGCGACCTGCATCCAGTCCATGGATGCGGGGCGTTGGTGTGTCGCTCTCCAGTGATCTGCTATGCCCCCGCTTCCTCGCGCAGCATCTCCAACTCCAGCCACCGCTCTTCCGCGGCTTCCAACTCCGCTGCTTTGGCGGATAGCGTGGCTGAAGTCTTTTCGAATTTTGCCGGATCACGGCGATATAGGTCGGGGTCGGCCAGTTCGGCCTGGAGCTTGGCGATGCTCTTGTGCAAGGCGTTGATCGTGGCGGGTAGCTTGGCCAGCGTGTCGCGGTCCTTGAACGAGAAGCCGCCGCCAGCTTTCGGCGCCGCGCTACCGCCTTGCGGTTTCCCACCGCCGCCGGATGGCTTGCTGGTTTTGACCGCGCGTGTCGCTGCGATCCCAGGACCGCGCTGGGCGATCATGTCGGAATAGCCGCCGGCATATTCGGTCCATTGCGCGTTGCTTTCTGACACGAGAACCGAGGTCACCACCCGGTCGATGAAATCGCGATCGTGGCTGACCAGCAGGACTGTACCCGAATAGTCGGTCAGCATTTCCTGCAGCAGGTCGAGCGTTTCCAGATCCAGGTCGTTGGTCGGTTCGTCCAGCACCAGCAGATTGCTGGGCTGGGCCAGCGCGCGGGCCAGCATCAAACGGCCGCGCTCACCCCCCGACAAATTGCCGACCGGCGTCTTGGCCTGTTCCGGCCCGAAAAGGAAATCCTTCATGTAGGAGATGACATGCCGCGGCTTGCCGTCGATGATCACGCTGTCGCCATGGCCGCCAGTCAAGGCGTTGCTGAGACTCACGGTCGGGTCCAGGCTGCTGCGCTGCTGGTCGAGCGATACCATCTGCACCGACTGGCCGACCTTTACACTGCCGGTATCCGGGGCCAAAACGCCGGTTAGCATCTTGATCAAGGTCGTCTTGCCGGCCCCGTTGGCGCCGATGATGCCCATGCGGTCGCCGCGTAATATGCGGGTCGAAAGATTGCGGATGATCGTCCGACCTTCGAAGCCCTTGGAGATATCCTTTGCCTCGATCACCACCTTGCCTGACGTGTTGGCGGCAACAGCCTCCAGCTTCACCGAACCGACACTCTGGCGCTGTTCGCGCCGGTCCTGGCGCAGCCCCTGAAGATCGGCGAGCCGGCGTACGTTGCGCTTGCGCCGGCCGCTGACGCCGTGAACGACCCAATCCTGTTCCCGCACGATCTTGCGGTCCAGTTTGTGACGCTCGAACTCCTCCTGCTCCAGGAATTCGTCGCGCCAGCTTTCGAAGGCGACGAAATTCTTGTCGAGCTGTCGGGTGACGCCGCGATCGAGCCAGAGGGTCGAACGCGACAGTCCTTCTAGGAAACGCCGATCGTGGCTGATCAGCACGATGGCTGAGCGCGACGCGGCCAGCGTACTTTCCAGCCATTCGATGGTTGGCAGGTCCAGATGGTTGGTCGGTTCGTCCAGCAGCAAAATGTCGGGCTCCGGCGCCAGCGCCCATGAGAGCGCCGCGCGGCGGATCTCGCCGCCCGACAAATGCTCTGGATTCTCCTCACCGGTCAGGCCCAGCCCTTCCAGCATCAGCCGTACAACATGCGGGTCGTCACCGGGCGCCAGCCCGCTTTCGGCATAGCCCAGTACAGTCTCGAACCCGGAGAGGTCCGGCTCCTGCGGCAGATATCTGACCGTCACTCCCGGCTGAAGGAAACGCCGTCCGTCATCGGCTTTGACGGAACCGGCGGCGATCTTGAGCAGGGTCGATTTTCCCGAGCCATTGCGGCCGACCAGGCACAGCCGCTCCCGCTCCGACACCGACAAAGCGGCGCCTTCCAGCAAAGGCGCTCCACCGAAGGTCAGGTGGATATCTTGAAGCAGCAGAAGTGGGGGAGCCATGGGTAAAGCCGATGTGACGGAAATTCGCCTGCACCAATAGCACCATGTGGCGTTCAGCAGAATGCAGGCTAGGCCGGACCGACCATTATGCCGGCCCGCCCCTTTTTTTATGCCGTCGTCATTTTTTGTGCCAGGCCCCGTCCATGACGAACTGGCCGGCGGGCGTGGCGGCAATCAGATGGTCGCCGGCCTGTTTCTGCACCGCATCGATCGGCGTTCCGGTCTTCTGCGCAATGCTGCGATAGGTGGCGAGGCGCTGCGCATTGATGCTGGCGATGGTCTGGGCGACGTCCGGTGAAACGCTACCGACCGCGCCGACCATGCCGTCGATACGCTCGCCGACCTGTCCCGCAGCGCGGGCGGGGTCGAGAGCATCGGCAAAGGCGGCGGTTCCGCCGAACGCGGCCACAAAGCCGCTGGCAGCAAGAATTTTTGTGAAGCGATTCATCGATCTTTCCTATTTAGCGCTTTTGCCGGCCGCTTTATTGCCCATGGCCTTTTCGCCGGCCGGACCGAACAGCTCCGGATGATCCCTGAAGGCATTGTCCAGTTCGTTATCCACTTTGATCCGGACTTCCTGATCGATATGGACGTTCAGGTTGATCTCGATCGGCTTGTCCGGCGCCTGGATCTTCACGGTCGGATTGCATGCCGCCAGCAAGGCGAGTGCGCCCAATATTCCGGCCAGTCGGGACGTTATCGGGTGGGTCAGGGTCACTTTTTATCTTTCGCTTTCTTTTGCAGTTTCCGCCGAACCGTTTCGGCCGGATGGGTGTAGGCCTCGACCGACGAGCGGGCGATACTGTCCAACGCCCCCGACAGGTTGAGGTTGAGTGCGATAGCCGAACCGCCATAGACTGCGGGATTGGCCCCTTGCAGGCTCATCTTGATCTTCTCTTCCTCGCCCAGCGTGCCGTCGATGGTGATGCTCAATCGCTCGTAATGAAAATCCTTCAACGCGTCCCGCAGAATCGTCGTACCCTCGCCCGGCTGGCCCTGCAGGAATGATGGCGTGTCGGCAGGGTCATAGCGAATGAGCCCCGCCGCACTGGTTTGCAAAAAGCCATGCTCGACCAGGATCGTGTCCTTGATGTGGCGAAGCGGGATTGCGCCCTCCAACGTCCCCTGCGCCGACAGGCCCCCGACATTCACGAGAACCAGCAGTTGGGCCAGATCGACGCCTTTGACCACCACGCCCAGATTTTGATCCGGTCCATAGAGGTCGAGATGCTGATCGCGGGTCCCGACCGTGCCGCCGGCGATGGTCCAGCCGGCGTCGGCGATGTTCAGCACATTATGCTTGTCCAGCCCGAAAGTGATCCGGCCATCAGTCAGAGGTACGCCGACCAGCAGCTTTTTCATCGTCAGGCTTTGGTTTTCCGCCGTCGTCAGTGGTTTCAGGCTGGTCAGCGTGATCGCTGCGTCCAGTCCTTCCATGGTGAAATTCGGTGTGGTTGCGCCGACATCCTTGAAGGTGATCGATCCGCGACTGATCGGGGTCGGTCCCGACCAGTCGATAGTGGCGTCGAGGGCGAGGTTGCCCGAAAGTTTGCTGACGGTTGTCGCCAAGCCCGGTATCAGGCTGATCAGATCGGCACCGCCTTCACCGAGCGTCGTCGCCGCCATGGCCAGTTTGGCGCTCTGGCCGTTGACGGTGGCCTTGACGATCGGCAGACGATCGGCGGAGCCGGCGGTTAAGGCCAGACTCATGCCGTTCGCAATGCTGCCGCCGAAGGTCCCCGTGATGGGCAGGATAGGGCTCTTGGGCGCAGCAGCTGCGAAACCGGCCGTTACAGCGCCGGATACTGAGCCGTCTGCCGCGCTTGCGCCTTGGACGACGAGATCTCGGACTCCCGCTTCCAATGCGGGCACGCCGATCGCGCCGCCATCCGCCTTGACCGAAAATCCGGCAACCTGCCCGTCGGCGATTTGCAGGGCCGCGGCAAGTGAGCCCACCGCCACCTCGGCTAACGTCCCGGTTGCCGACGAAACGGAGGCGGCGACAGTCCTGAAAACTCCACTGAGCGAGATTTTGCCCGATCGGTCCTGGGTGAACAACGCAGGGCCGTCGGCCGGTCCCAGGCAACCGGCCAGTTTGTTCAGCACCAGAGTGGCAATAGTTACGCTCTCGGCGGAAAACGCCCCGCAGGATGTCAATGTCACCGCATTCGCTGTCGCGTCGAAATTGCCGATCCCGGTCAATGCCGCATGGCGCAGCACGATGCCGACTGGGGCCGCGCCGTCATACGTCAGGCTAAGCGTGATCGGGCGCGGCCCGGCGGCGGCACCCATCCGCAGCGACAGATCGGCTTGTAGCGGCCCCGCGATAGCGGCCCCGCCAAAGACCTTGGCGATTGCACCGATCTCGGCGAACCTGGCTTTTACGGTGGCAGTCAGGCCGGTGCCGTCATTTTTCAAGTTGCCGTCGAGTCCGGCGCCACCGTCGGTGGGGATGAGCTGGAGCGACGCCGACTGGCCGTCCGCTCCAGTTTCGAAATTCAGCTTCAGCTTGCGGACCGGAATCATGGCGATGGTCAGGTTTGTGCCATCGAGCCGGCCCTCACCGGTGACCGCAGCACCAGCCGGCTTGCTGAACGTAATATGACCCTCGACCGTATTGGCCACGTCAATTTTGGCCGGAAATGCGATGTGGATCGGGCTCAGCGACAAGGACCAGCCCGTGGGCGACAGGGTGAAGTCGGCGGGCGCGGTACCAGTCATCTCTCCCCGCGCGAGATTGATGCTGCCGGTCAGATGCAGGCCGGCGTCGCTCGCGGTTATTAGCCCAGCAGCTGTCACGGTAGATTTCCCCGCCGGCGTTTCGAGTTCCAGCGATAAGCCGTCGATCGTCACCCGCGAGGCGGGCAGGGCGATCGGCTTTGCCGGACCGGTGCTTGAGGGGAACGAGGTGAAACCATCCAGCGTCATCACGCCGTTCAATGCCATAACGCCGTGAAGGGCAGTGTCGGTGAGATCGATCGTGTTGAGGCGCCCGCGGATCAGGCCGCCGGCCGAAAAGGTGACGGTGACTGTCGCGCTGCTTTTTTGGCCGATGGCAATATCGGCGATGCGGATATGGTGCAGGCTGATCGACACCGATCCGCCGTGCGAATCGGTGAACCCGAGAGCCGCCAATCCGCGATGGGAGATGCCACGGATGGCTGTCGGTACCAGCAACGCGAGGGTGGCAAGCACAGCGATGGCCCCGATAGCCATTATCGCGCCGCGCTGTCTCACGAGGGGCCTTCTCTCATCATCCATAAAGCTTCTTAGCCCCAATAATGGTCGGCGCACATGCCGGGTGTTAGGAAATCGGGCCCCCAGGGGTAAACCGTAAGTCATTTTCGGCCATGACATTCCCCCCTCAATCTACCTTGCATGAGCCCGTCCGATCAGGGTATCGTGCGAACAAATAGTTTAATCGTCCGTCGCGATACTCAAGAGTGCTCGCGTCACCAGGGCGCACGCAGCGGGGACGAGTTTATGAGCATCAGCGACGCTGACATGGCGGGGACTTCTACACTCGCACTGGCGCCGGAGATCGGGCGGGTCGCGCGCTTTCGCGATCGCGCTGCCATGTTCGTCATGCTGACGGGCTCGATTCTCAACGTGCTGGCGCTTGTTGGTATCATGCCGGCGATCGCCTCCATCGCGAAACATTTCGCGGACCATTCCACCAATGGTGTGGTGATGACCGTGCTGGGCTATCCGCTCGGCGTCGAACTGTCGACGCAGCTCATGATCACGCTGCTCAATATCGGCATCATGTTTGCCGGCCCGTTGCTGGGTCTGGTCGCTGCGCGGCTCGGCTATCTGCGCGTTCTGCCGATTGCCTTGGGCGTCTACGCGCTGGCGGGATCGGCGGGCCTCTATCTCGACGACCCGGCCGACCTGTTGCTATCGCGGTTGGTGATCGGATTGGCGGGCGCATCGATTTCGATCTGCTGCTATTCCCTGATCGGCGCGCGTTTCCAGGGAACGGAACGTTCGCGCATGCTGGGATACCAGAGCGCGCTGGTGATGATTTTTGGGCTGATTGGATTAGAGGGTGGCGGCTGGATCGTCGATCTTGGCGGGTGGCGCGCTCCTTTCGCCATCTATCTCCTTGGCATTCCGATGCTGCTGATCGCGCTGGTCGCGGCCGAGCCGGCGCAGCACCAGGCAATCGCGGCGGAAAAATCTCCCGGCCTTCGCGTCTTGCTGCCGATGTGGCCGCTTTATATCGTGCTGATCCCGTTCAACTTTGCGGCCTATATGACATCGGTGCATCTGCCGTTCGTGCTGACCGGCGACGGCATCGCTAAGGGTTCGCTGCAGGGTCACATCATGGCCTCAAGCTTCATAATGAACATCGTCACCTCGCTCTTTTACGGCAAGATCGCTGCCCGGTTTAGCCGGCGTTGGATTTTCGTCTTGCTCCTCGGCATTTTCGCGACGAGCGATATGATCATCGGCCTGTCGAATAATTGGGTCGGCTCGATGGTGGGGTGCTGGGTCGCCGGCCTGGGCGGCGGCATCATGACGCCGTTCTTCGTTAACATCATCCTGAACCGCGCGCCGGAGGCGGCCCGTGGCATGGCCATCGGCCTTATGTACACGATGATGTATGTCGGCGACTTCGCTAACCCGTTCTTTGTTACGCCGCTGCGCCAGCAGGTCGGCAACCATCATGTCTTCGCGCTGGTCGGCGTCGCACTCGCCATCGTCGTGGTTGCTCAAGCCCTTTCGCGTTGGACGCCTGTGGGGCCGGACGTTAAACAAACAGCCTAATTGGATATGATTTTCGACAGGAGGATAGTTTATGGAAAAAGCAAAACGGATCGAGATCGCGAAAGACGTGCTTCGCCTGGTCGAGCAGGGCCAGCCGGAATATGGCGAAGAATCGTGGGAAGCGGATATCGGCCGCTTCATCGACAAGGACCGGTTCGAGCTTGAAAAGAAGAAGCTGTTCCTCGAGCGGCCGCAGCTGATCGCGCTGACCGCCGATCTGCCCAACCCGGGCGATTATTATGCCACCGACATCGCCGGCAAGCCGATCTTGATCGTCCGCAACAAAGAAGGTGAGGCCAAGGCCTTCCTCAATGCCTGCCGCCACCGCGGCGTCAAGCTGGCCGAAGGCTGCGGCCATGGCAATGGCTTCACCTGCCGCTATCACGGCTGGACCTACAATACCGACGGTGCGCTGATCAGCGTTCCCAGCCGCCAGTCGTTCGAGCCGGAACAGCTCCGCGGCCTGATCGCGCTGCCGATCGCCGAAGAGATGGGCATGATCCTGGTCCATGCCGACCCCGAAGGTCATCTGGATTTCGACGAATTCTTCGGGCCGATGAAGGCTTATCTCGAGGATTTCGACATCCCCGACTATGAACTTCTGTCGGAATATCGCGCCCCGACACGGATCAATTGGAAGCATGCGGTCGATGGCGGGCTCGAGGCCTATCACGTGCCGTTCCTGCACCAGAACACGTTCGGGACCGGCGGCTTGGCGCAGCTTCTTCACCGGCAGTTTGGCGATCACCACGCGCTGATCGCGCCGCGCCCAGACATTCTGAAGCTGAAGGACATGCCGGAATCGGAATGGCCGCACTCCTGTCATTTCACCTCGACCAACTCGATCTTTCCGAATACCGTCATAGGCGGTGGCGACCCGGTACTGTTCTTCCAGCGGACCGAGCCGAACACCAAAGATCCGGGCGTGTGCGACTATATTTTCCGGCTCTATGGCCGCAAGAATGTCAGCCCGGAAGAGCGGGCACGTCATCTCGCCGGTGTCGACTTCTTCATGAAGGTATCGCTGCAGGAGGACCTGCCGGTTCAGCGCAGTTCGCAGATCATGATGGAAGAAGGCGCCGTGCCGTCTGTCCTGTTCGGCAAGCGCGAGATCAACCTCACCCGCATGCACAAGCATTACGATGCGGTGATCGGCCACGATAACGAAGCTTCGGTGCGGGAGCAGAAGCGCAAGATGGGCCTCGCGCCCAGCAACTGAGCCGCCTCAGACCCATAAGGAGGGCGCGCGGCTCCGGCGGCGCGCCCTGTTTTCTATGGTAGCTGCGCTTCCCCAATAAAGGCGAAATGCGTGGCTACGTCTGCATATGTTTAAGTTCATCCGCCGGAATATGGCACCTGATCTCGTGACCATCGCCGGCGGTGATCAGTTGCGGCTCCTGCTCTTCGCAAATGCGCCCGATCTTGCGCGGGCAACGGGTCTGGAAGACGCAGGCGGACGGCAAATTGGCCGCGCTTGGAATCTCACCGGTTAGGCTGACGCGATGGGCTGTACCGGCTGTTAACAGCGCCTCGGTATATGGATGGCGCGGGCCGGCGAAGATCGCATCGGTCGGGCCAATTTCGACCAGCCGCCCGAGATAGAGAACGGCGATACGGTCGGCCAGGTAATGCACGACGTTAAGATCGTGGGAGATGAACAGATAGCTGACATTCCGCTCAGCCTGCAGGTCCGCCAGCAGGTTCAGGATCGCAGCTTGGACCGAAACGTCGAGGGCGGAGGTCGGCTCATCGCAGACGACGATCCGAGGCTCGCCGGCAAAGGCGCGAGCAATGGCGACGCGCTGCTGCATTCCGCCCGAAAGGCTGCGGGGTTTTTCGTCGAGCGTGCCTATTGTCAGGCGGACATTGTTCGCCAACGTACGCAGCCGGTCTTCAAGGGCGGCGCCGGAAAGCCCGGCTTTGCGTAGCGAGCGCCCAATCAGCCGGCGCACCGTCTGTGCCCGATTAAGCGCCGAGCCGGGATTTTGGAAGATCATCTGCAGCGCCTTCAACTGCGCCGGCGAGCGCCGCGCTGTCCGGGCGGGCAGCGGCTCACCGTTCATTATGATCGTGCCGCCGGGATCGGCGGCGGTGAGGCCGAGCAGCAGTTTGGCCAGCGTGCTTTTCCCGCTGCCGGATTCGCCGATGATACCCAGCGTTTCGCCAGGCCGGAGGTCGAGTGAGATGGCGTTCACGGCGCGGAGATTGTTACCGCCGCCGCCGGTGAAGGTTTTCGAGAGATTCGTAGCTTGCAATAACGGCGCATTGTCCATGGCCATTGCAATCGCGTTGCCTTCGCCGGAGCGATTGTCGGGCGCCACATGCGGCATGTCGGCGGCGCGCTCGGGATAGTGGCAACGCGTCGATCGGCCGCCCAGATCGATCATCGGCGGCGTCTCGCGCTGGCAGCGTCCCGTCGCGATGGAGCAGCGTGGGGCAAAGATGCACCCGTCAGTCTTGGTTCCCGGCGGCGGCGGGAAACCTGCGATGGTTTCGAGCCTGCTCCGGTCCTTGCGCAGCCCCGGCCCCGGCAGGCAGCGGAGCAGGCCGACCGTATAGGGATGCCGCGAGCTGTCGAAGATTGTGTTCGCCGGTCCTTCCTCGACTAGTTCGCCGGCATACAATACGCCGACCCGGTCGCACATTTGTGCGATCACCCGTAGGCTATGGCTGATGAACAGGAGCGCAATTGAGAACTCGGCACGCAGCGTGGCAATCAGCTCGAGGATCTCGGCTTCGACCGTCGCATCCAACGCGGTCGTCGGCTCATCCAGGATCAGCAGAGCGGGATTTGTGGAAAGGGCCATGGCGATGACCACACGCTGCTGCATGCCGCCTGACAGCTCATGCGGATAGGCCTCCATCACCCGGCGGGGATTGGCGATCTGCACGCGCCCCAGCATGTCGGCGACGCGGGCCAACTCCGGGTTGGCGCGTTGTTCCCCTGCCGCCTCAAAGACTTCCGCCATTTGCCGGCCAATGCGAATGGAGGGGTTCAAGGCGCGAGTCGGATCCTGATAGACCATTGAGACGGCATGGCTGCGCAATTGCCGGAGTTCACCTGGCGACAAGGCCATCAGGTCACGCCCATCGATTAGGATATTACCGCTGCTGACCAGCCCATTGCGCGCCAGATAGCGTACGGCGGCGAAGGCCGCGGTGGATTTGCCGGAGCCGGATTCGCCGACCAGCCCATAGGCCTCACCGCGCGCGATCTGGAAATTGAGATCGGTCAATACCCGCCGATCGCGCCCGCCGACCCGGTAGGTGACATCGACATGATCAAATATGAGGGCGCTGTCACCGGTCATCATTCCAGCACGCTCTGTAATCCATCCGCCGCCAAATTGACGCCTAGCACTAACGATGCGGTCGCCAGGGCGTCGAACATCACGACCCACCAATAGCTGCCGATCAGGCTGTAATTCTCGGCGATCGCCAATCCCCAATCAGGCGACGGCGGCTGGATGCCAAAACCGAGGAAGCTCAGCGAGGCGACGAAAAAGATCGCATAGCCGAACCGCACTGTGGTTTCGACCAGCACCAGCGGCATGACGTTGGGCAGAATCTCGATGAACATAATCGAAAACGCGCCATCGCCGCGCAGGCGGGCGGCTGCGATATAATCGAGATCGGCTTCGGTCAGTACCGCAGTGCGCACGGTTCGGCCGATCAACGGCGTGAAGACGAAGCCGATGACCAGGATCACCGTCAGGTTGGAAGTGCCGACCGCCGCCAGTGCCAGCAGGGCGACGATGACCAACGGAACCGCCTGGATCGCCTCGATTATACGGCTGGCCACGGCATCGAAGGGTCCGCGGAAGTATCCGGTGACAAGGCCAAGGATTGTGCCCGCCGCCGCACCCAGCAGTGTCGCCAATGGCGCGACGGTCAATATATCGCGCGCCCCGACGACGACGCGGGAGAACACATCGCGGCCGAGCTGATCCGTGCCGAACCAGTGGGCGGCAGAGGGTGGGGTCAATGTCCTGAGTAGATCGTCGGCAAACGGGTCCATTCGCACCAGCGCGCCGCCGAAGAGCGCGCAGACCGTCCAGAAGATCAGGATCGTCAAGCCCGACAGTAAAGTTACCGAGCGGGAGGCTGCGCGCAAGCGGTCGGCGCGGATGGATGTGCTCATGTCCGCGCGCCCGGCTGCAGGCGCGGATTGAGCAATGCGCTCAACATGTCGGCGATGAGGGAAGCCAGGGCGAATAGCGCACCTACCGTGAGTACGCCCGCCTCCAGCATCGGGAAGTCTTTGGCCTTGGCCGCAGTGTAAATCAGGCTGCCGATACCGCGATAATGGAACAGCGACTCCACGACCACCAGCCCGCCGGCGAGGTAGCCGACCAAGCTGGCCGCGACAGTGATGGTGGGCAACAGCGCGTTGCGCAGCACATGCCGGCGAAGGACGGTGAACCGGGGTAGGCCCTTCAGGACCGCTGTGCGGGTATAATCCGCATCCAGCGCCTCGACAGTTCCCGTGCGCGCCACCCGCGCGATATAGCCGAAAAAGCTGATCGCGAGCGGGAGAGAGGGCAGAATCAGGTAGCGGATTTGCGTCAGCGGCCCGGCCCCATCCGGCCAGTCCGCCGACATCGGCAGCCAGCGCAGCCAAACCCCAAAAATCAGGATCAGCACGATCGACGAGATGAATTCCGGCACAACGCCCAGCGTCTGCCCCAGCAGAGTGATGGTCTTGTCGGCCAGGCGCCCGACATTCAGCGCCGCCGCTACGCCGCCCAGAACCCCCAGCGGCACGACGATGATGAAGGCGAGCGCCGCCAATTTCAGCGAGTTTGCCAGGGCATCGCCGATGAAGGGGCCGACAGCCGAGCGGAAAACAAAGGATGTGCCCATGTCGCCGTTCCCGAAATGGCTGATCCAGTCCCAATATTGGATCGGAATTGGCCGGTCTGCCCCGATCTGGTGATTGAAATTGGCAACCGATCGCGCATCGGCCAGCGGTCCCAGTACCGCGCGGCCGACATCGCCCGGCAAAAGCCGCCCGGCCATGAACACGATGACGCTGAGCAGCCCTAACGTGATTAGAGACAGCGCGACGCGCCTCAGCAAAAAACTCGCTATCATGCCGGAAGGACGCATCCTCCTGACATAAAATCATAATGCCGGCGCGGCAACCGCAATCGGGCGTGAAGCTGCTTTGGCGACTACGATTCGATTGTCGTCCGTGACTTCCCCGCTCCGCTCTGTCACAAAATTTGCCAACGGGAAACGAACGGGGAGGATGCGGTGAGGACGTTCGCCTGTTTTACGGCACTGATCGCGATTGCGCTTGCTGTCGAACCCGCGCGTGCCATTGACAGTCGGGCGATGTCGCCAGAGACCAACGGTGCCCTTGCGCCTGAAGAGCGGGCCCGGCTGCTGGATCAAGCGCTGACGCAAGACGAACGGCTTGGGCTGCTGCACGGCATTTTCGCAGTGCCAATACTCGGACCGCCCATTCTCAAGGATGCAGTCGGTTCGGCCGGCTTCGTTCCCGGGGTCGCGCGCCTTGGCATACCGCCCTTGCAGGAGTCGGACGCCAGCCTGGGCGTCGCCAATCCTTTCAATGTCAGACCCGGTCAAGGGGCTACTCCTTTGCCTTCCGGGCTGGCACTGGCCGCGAGCTGGGACAAGGACGCGGCGTATCAAGGCGGGGCAATGATCGGGCAGGAGGCTTGGCGGTCGGGTTTCAATGTGCTGCTGGCGGGCGGGGTCAATCTGGCGCGCGATCCGCGCAATGGGCGCAATTTCGAATATTTGGGCGAGGACCCCTTGCTGGCGGGCACGCTGGACGGCGCCGCGATTCGAGGCATTCAGGACCAGCATGTCGTCTCGACGATGAAGCATTTCGCCATGAACGACCAGGAGACCAGCCGTCGGGGCCTCAGCGCCAAGATCGGTGAGGCGGCATTGCGGGAAAGCGATCTGCTGGCCTTCGAGCTGGCGCTGGAGGGCGGACATCCCGGCGCGGTTATGTGTGCCTATAACCGGGTCAATGGCGTCTACGCCTGCTCGAACGACCTATTGCTGAACAAGATACTCAAGGGCGATTGGGGGTTTCCCGGCTGGGTGATGTCGGATTGGGGCGCGGTGCATGGCGTCGACGACGTTAGGGCCGGGCTGGACCAGCAATCCGGCGAGCAATTCGACAAGGATGTCTTCTTCGCCACGCCCCTTTCCGATGCGGTAAAGGGTGGATCGGTCCCCGCCGCGCGGATATCGGACATGACACAGCGCATCCTGCGGTCGATGTTCGCGGTCGGGCTGTTCGACCATCCGCCGGTCAAGACGCCGCTCGATGCCGAAGCCGATGCGAAGATTGCGCTGCGGGTGGCTGAGGAAGGGACGGTCCTCCTGTCGAATCCGGCAGGGCTGCTGCCACTCCACCACGATATCAAACGTATCGTCGTGATCGGTGGCCATGCTGATTCCGGTGTGCTGTCCGGGGGCGGGTCATCGCAAGTGATACCGATCGGCGGCGTGGCGGTCTCGATCCCGATGGGCGGCGAGGGCCCTATGGCGCCGTTCCGCACAATGATCTTCGACCCATCCTCGCCGGTAAGGACGATCAAGGCCAGGGCGCGCGGCGCAGAGGTGCGCTTCATCGACGGCGCCTATCCATCGGCCGCGGCGGCGCTTGCCAAGGGCGCGGACGCGGTGGTCGTTTTCGCCACCCAGTGGATGGTCGAAGGCGAGGATGTGCCCGATCTATCACTGCCGAATGGCCAGGACGCACTCATCGAGGCCGTGGCTGCCGCAAACCCCAAAACCATCGTCGTTCTGGAAACCGGCGGCCCGGTTCTGATGCCGTGGCTGAGCCGGGTCGGGGCGGTCGTCGAGGCGTGGTATCCCGGTGCGAAAGGCGGTGAGGCCATTGCCGATATTCTGTTCGGTGACATCAACCCGTCCGGTCGGCTGCCGATTACATTTCCAGCGGCTACGGCGCAATTGCCCCGCCCCGAGATACCAGGGTTCGGCGGCGCGGACGAGGCGAAGCTCGATGTCGATTACGATATCGAGGGCGCCGACGTTGGCTATCGCTGGTTCGCACAAAAGGCGCTGAAACCGCTTTTTCCGTTCGGCTTCGGCCTTAGCTTCACGCATTTCGAGTATGCGAATCTCAAGATCGAGGGCGGCGACGCACTGTCAGTCAGCTTCGATGTGCGCAATACCGGGGCGAGAGCCGGTGCCGATGTCCCCCAGCTTTATCTAACGGACGCGGCCGGCAAGGATCGCTTTCGTCTGATCGGCTGGGATCGTGTGACGATTCAGCCGGGTGAAACCGTTCATGTCATGTTGAATGCCGACCTGCGTCTGCTCGGTGATTTTGACGAGAAGGCACATTGCTGGCGGATCGATGCTGGGCGCTACCAGGTGGTGCTTGGTGAGTCGGCAACCGATCCCAAACTGCGCGGCGCGACGCAGATCACTGCCGCCATGTTGAAGCCATGATTGCCGCCGATGGAGGTCAGTCGTGCGCTGACACTGCGAATATGTGGGCATGATAGCCATCGAGCCGCACATAAAGCCCATTGGCGCCGAAGTCGTCGCGGTCGCGCAGATAAATCTGTTGGTTGAGGATATCGGCGAAATTATAGCGCGATGACCCCACGAGATCGTGGGCAATTCTAACGCGGCCCTGGGCGGGGGCTGCGTCGAGATTGAGGATGATCACCCTATATCCATCCTCGCCGCGCCACCGATAGGCCAGCAGATTGCCGCTCGTGCCATCGACTTCGTCGACCGGAAGCAGCGCCCAGTCGCCGCTGTGGAATGCCGGGTCCTTGGCGATGCCGAGGATGGTCTCATATATCTGTTCCAGCACCATATCCGGCGGTTCGTCGATGGCGCGGTTCAGCGGCATCGGCAGATGGATTTCCTTACCGGTGAACTGTCCCTGATGGAAGAAACGCAGGCCCGGCAGAGTTGCGATTAGCGCGGCCAGGACCGGTATGCGATTGCGACCGAAGGTCGGTAGGCTGCGCGCCTCATCATGGTTTTCAAGAAACCGCGCCATGCGACCTTGATAGGCGGCGTCGGCGGTCAGATGGCTGCGTATGTCGGCGATATTGCCGGCCTTCAGCCTGTCGTACAGACGCTTGTCGTAAGTGAAGTCGAAGCCCAGCGCCTGAAGCCTTGCTTCCATGTCCCAATAGACCTCGGCCATCCAGACGAAGTCGGCGGGCAATGCGGCGATCGCGCCGCTCCAGAACTCGACATCCGGCGTCGGCCGTTCGACCAGAAGATGGTGCCAGGTTTTGGCAAAGACATCGTTCAAGATCAGCATCGCCATATCGCAACGCAGGCCGTCGCAATGGCTGCCGACCGTTTTCAGCAGATCGATCAGGGCTGCACGGGCGCCCTCGTTGAAATAGTCGATCTGGGCGGTATCGGCCCATGGTGCGAAATAGGGGTCGCGGCCCCGCGCCACGAAATAGGGCTTTTTGCCCTCGGGTTCGACCAGCAGATAGGCGGACGGGTCGTATCGAAAATCCCGCTCGGTCACCTGCATGAAATAGTCGGGATGTTCGATTATCCAGGGATGATCGGGGCCGGTATGGTTCGGCACGAAATCGAGGATCAGACGCATACCGCGCGCATGCAGCTTTGCGCGGACAGCGTCGACATCCGCCCAGGTTCCGATGCGCGAATCGGGCACGTACTCCACGATCGAGAAGGGCGATCCGATGACTGATTCCACGGTCCAGCCGGGCAATGCGTGATCGAATGTCGGGAATGATGCCGCGTCCGTCCGGAAGATACGCCGGCCCGCCGGGCTGCGCTGCCAGATACCCAGCAGATAGACCAGGTCGAAACCGAGATCGCGGATTCTATCCCACTCCGTATCCGGCACATCGCCTAGCATGACGGTCTCGCCGGCGGTGTGGGACTGCGCGTCGAGCCATGCCCAGGTATGTATCTGGTACAGATGTGGATGGGGCCGGCTAGCAGGACGTGCGGGATTCGTTTTTGTGGCCGACGCCTTGTCTAGAGTTACAGCCATCCGAGCCTCCCTTGGTTTTTATATTGCTCTGCGACAGATCGACTTAGCGTATCCGGATTTCTTTACGCTGATTGCTGCGAGGCGGCATCAATATATAGCATTTTATCCATTTGGATTATTTCTGGAACGCTCGGAAATTTCAGTAGAAATCCCCACAGATTTATGTAACTTAAAACTGTTTTCCTCTTTAGTACATTGGTATGCGGCTACCGCGCGAAATCGAAAAATCGCGGGGCCTCCATCCCTGATCAAGTCCGGAGTTCAAGCGTAATGACTCGTGAGAAGCAGCGTTTGACGGAGTATCGGGAAGGCGTCGCCGAGTGGCACAAGTGGGGCCCCTATCTTAGTGAGCGATCCTGGGGGACGGTACGGGAAGACTATAGCGCCAATGGCGGAGCGTGGGATTACTTCACTCATGATATGGCGCGCAGTAAGGCCTTTCGCTGGGGCGATGATGGTCTTGCCGGTATTTGCGACCGATATCAGCTGCTCTGTTTTTCGATGGCGCTGTGGAACGGCAAGGATCCGATCCTCAAAGAGCGCGCATTCGGCTTGATTCCCGCGGAAGGAAATCATGGCGAAGATTTGAAGGAGTATTATTTTTACGTCGATAGTACTCCAACACACAGCTACATGAAGTACCTTTATAAGTACCCGCACGGCGAATACCCTTATCGCTGGCTCGTCGAGGAAAACGGCAGGCGCGGCGGCACCGGACCCGAATTCGAACTGCTTGATACCGGCCTTTTCGACGAGAACCGCTATTTCGATGTCTTTGTGGAATATGCCAAGGCGGGTCCAGAAGACCTCTGCATCCGGATCGAGGCATTCAATCGCGGGCCGGACGATGCCGAATTGCATCTGGTCCCACAGCTCTGGTTCCGCAATATCTGGGGCTGGGCTGATGAGCGCCGCAAGGAGCCGGTTATCGCTGTCGGCCCCAGTGGCAAAGGCTTTATCAGCGTCGTGGCCGACGACACCGATGTGGAAGGCCTGTCAAACCTGCCGTTCAAATATAAGCTGGGTAAACGTTATCTCTATGCGGAAGCCGATGCCGAGGCGATCTTCACCGACAATGAGACGAATGCTGCGAAGGTTTACGGGCCCGACGCCGACAACCGCCGGCTGTATGTGAAAGATGGGTTCCATCGCCATATCGTGAATGGCGAGGATGCGATCAATCCGGCGAGGACCGGCACCAAATCCGGCATGCACATCAAGCGGACCGTAAAGGGTGGCCAATCGACGGTCGTAATCCTGCGGCTGACCAACACGGAGATGAAGAACCCGCTTGCCGATGTCGAGAAGATCGTTAAGGCCAATCTGGCCGAAGCCGACGAATTCTATGCCGATATCCACCCGCCGAAAGCGTCGGAAGACGAAAAGATGATTCAGCGTCAGGCCTTCGCCGGGCTGATGTGGTCAAAGCAGAATTACATCTTCGACGTCGATCAGTGGCTGGCGGGCGATAATTCGAAGAACCCGCCGCCGAAGTCGCGCGAAAAGATCCGCAACAATCACTGGCGGCATCTGAATTCGATGCGCGTGCTGTCGATGCCGGACAAATGGGAATATCCTTGGTTCGCAGCATGGGACCTGGCGTTCCACACCGTTGCCATCTGTCTGATCGACCCGGATTTCTCGAAGGAACAGCTGTGGTTCATGCTGTTCGAGCAGTTCCAGCATCCCAACGGCCAGATACCGGCCTATGAGTGGGAGTTCTCCGACCTGAACCCGCCGGTCCATCCCTGGGCGGTGTGGCGTGTCTACAATATGGATCGCGTCCGCTCGGGGAAGGCCGACCGAGTGTTTCTGGAACGCTGCTTCCATAAGCTGCTGATCAATTTCGCCTGGTGGATCAATAAGGTCGACAGCACCGGCAACAATCTGTTCGAGGGCGGCTTCCTCGGTCTCGATAATATCAGCCTGTTCGACCGTTCGGAAAAGCTGCCCGGCGGGGCGACCTTGGAGCAATCCGATGCCACCGGCTGGATGGGCATGTTCTGCTTGAACATGATGCGCATCGCGTTGGAACTGGCGCGGGAAAACAAGACCTACGAGGCTTTGGCGACCAAGTTCTTCCAGCACTATATCTATATCGGCGCCGCAATGAAGAAGATGGGCGGCCGCAATTACAATCTATGGGACGAGGAAGACGGGTTCTTCTACGACGTCCTGCGTTATCCCGACGGCCATTTCGAAAAGGTGAAGGTGCGTTCGCTGGTTGGTTTGATCCCGCTTTATGCAGTCGAGCGCCTCGAGATTGATTGGGTCAGCCAGTTCAAGGAGTTCAAGGGTGGCCTCGACTGGTTCGTCGAGAACCGTAAGGAACTGGCCGGCCACGTGGTGAACCGGATCGATAGCAAGGAAGGCGAGCACAGTTTGGCCCTCACCATCGTCGATAAGGGCCAGTTAGTGCGGATGCTGGACTGGATCTGCGATCCAGAGGAGTTCCTATCCGATTACGGTTTGCGCAGCCTGTCCAAGTTCCACCTGGAGCATCCGTTCACGCTCGGCAACAATTCGGTGAGCTATGAGCCGGGTGAGGCCGATTGCAAAATCAAGGGTGGTAACTCCAACTGGCGCGGACCCATCTGGTTCCCAACGTCCTTCCTGATGATCGAATCATTGAGGAAGCTGTCGAAGGCCTATGGCCATGACCTGACGATTACGACCAAGTCGGGCGAGCAATGGACGCTCGGCGACATCGCCGAGAAGCTGGCTGAGGGTATGATGTCGATCTTTACCCGCAAGGACGGCAAGCGCCCGCTCTATGGTACGATCGACAGGTTCCAGAACGATCCGCTGTGGCGCGACTACATCATGTTCCACGAATATTTTCATGGCGACACCGGCGTTGGCCTGGGTGCATCGCACCAGACCGGCTGGACCGGCCTAGCTGCGTCGCTCATCGACGAGTGGCGTCGTCACTGACGCTCAACCGAATCACACGCTGAAATTTAAACAGGGAGATTGCAATGACATATCAGCCGTTAAAGGGACAAAAGGCGCTTGTGACTGGTTCCAGCTCCGGCATCGGGGCGGGCGTCGCGCTCGAACTTGCGAAAGCCGGTGCGGATGTCGTCGTGAACTATTCCTCCAGCCTTTCCGGCGCGGAGAAGGTGGTCAATCAGATATTAGAAATGGGCCAGCAGGCCTACCCGGTCCAGGGCGACGTCTCGAAGGAAGAGGACGTCAACCGGATGTTCGACGAGATGCTGTCCAAATGGGGCACCATCGATATTCTGGTGAATAATGCCGGCCTGCAGCAGGACGCGCCCTTCGTCGACATGACCTTGGCTCAGTGGAACAAGGTCATCGGCATCAACCTCACCGGCATGTTCCTGTGCGCGCAGCGCGCGGTGCGGGAATTCATCCGCCGCGGCACGGCGCCCGAGGGCACGCGCGCCATTGGCAAGATCATCAATATGTCGTCGGTCCATGAGATCATCCCGTGGGCGGGCCATGCCAACTATGCATCGTCCAAGGGCGGCGTCCGGATGTTCACCCAGACTCTGTCACAGGAACTGGCCCCGCAGAAGATCCGCGTCAATGCGATCGGGCCGGGCGCCATTGCCACGCCGATCAACCGCCCAGCCTGGGAAACGCCCGAGGCTTTGGAGTCGCTGCTAAAGCTGATCCCCTATAAGCGCGTAGGCCAGGCAATCGATATCGGCAAGGCCGCGGTGTGGCTCGCCTCCGACGATTCCGACTATGTGAACGGCCAGACCCTGTTCGTCGACGGCGGTATGACCCTCTTCCCGGAATTCGCCGACGGGGGCTGACCGCTCTTCTTAGGTCCGGTTTACGACAGAGGCCCTCGCCGATAATCCAGGCGAGGGCTTTTCGCCGTCAGCGACACAATTCCAATCAATTCAACATGATGCGGCACTACATATCCGCAGCGGTCGTCGGGCTGGTATTTCGCCGCTGCCACGGCGCGTGCAGATTGCGTGAACGGAACCTCGGACCCTGATGTTAAAATCTGCCCGTCGCAGGAGTTGCGCGATTCCGACCAGCGTATCAACACGGCTTATAAAACGATCATGGCCGGCCGCGACGGCGCGGGGAAGGTCGTGCAGCGCGATCAGCAGCGGGCTTGGCTGAAAAGCCGCGACAGGCGTGCAATCTCGATAATAAGAAACCTGACCGCGAAAAATGGCTTGCAGCCATCCTGACCGATCAGTCGACGACGGTTTGCGTCGTGCGATATACGTTCGCGCGTGTGAGTGAACTCATGAATTGCTGAGGCAGGCGGGTGGCGCGCCGCTGCCCGATCTTCCCGCTGCGCCCCAAGCTCCGAAATTCGCCGAGTATGTGGTCTCGGGCGATTGCGATGGCTTTCCCCGCATCAGCTTGAAGACGATGTCCGGCTCATGCGTCGGGCTAGTCGCGGCGCACCTGGGTTTTGTCCGGGGTGGTCGCCATCGGGCAGGACGTTTATGTCGCCGACATGGCGGTTGGCATAGAGGGCATGGCCGGATATTGCGTCTCGCAGCCGGTGGCGCGCACGCCACCGGCTGTCATGCTGAACGGTTTGGATGAGCCGAACGGACTGGCGCTGGGGCCGAACGGCACGCTCTATATCGGGCTTCTGGGCCAGGTGATCCGCTTTGACCCGGGCGCGTCCGATTCCGCGGCCACTATGCGTAACGTTGTGGTCAATTTACCCGATACGGGCCGCCACCCGCTCAATGCCCTGGCGGTGGCGCCCGACGGCTCGCTGTTCGTGAATGTCGCCTCGGCCACCGATCATTGCGAGCAGGCGGATGACGCCGTCCCCGGATCCCATGGCGTCATGCCACGAAACCACCGGCACCAGCCCGCGCGGCGTCATATTGCATGTAACTCCGGGTGCCACCCCGATTGATGCCCGCACGATCGCGCCGTGTCCGTGGGGCTTGCGCAACAGCATGGCTTCACGGTGCTGCCTTGCGGCGATGTCGTGGCCGGCGTCAACGCACGCGACTATATCGACTACGCCGACAACTCGCTCTCCGACGAGGCGCTGCCGCACGATACATTCGACCGGGTCGAGCAGGGGCCGACTACGGATGGCCCTATTGCTACGACAAGAACATATCCAGTCCCGAATATCCGCATTTCGATTGCGAGGCCAAGCACGCGCCCACCTGTTGCTGCCGCCGCATGCTGCGCCGCTGGGCATGATCATCTATGGATCGGATAAGTTCCCCGCACTTCGCGGCCAGGCAGTGATCGCGTTCCATGGATACCGGTTGGAAGGCCGCCGTCTTGTCGCCTTGGCGCTCGATGTCCATCGCCTGCCGTCCAGCCAGCTGACCGATCTCATATCGGATTGGGATGCCGCGAAAGGCCAGCATCCTCAGGGCGCGCCGGTCGGCGTGTTTGAACAGGCCGACGGCAGCATCCTGATCACCGAGGACCATAACGGCACGCTTCTGCGACTGGCGCGCTCCGGCTTTTAGTGCGTCAGCCTAATCTGTAATCTCCCCGCTGACCGTCGCCCTGTCCGCCGTCAGGCAGGCAAGGCCCTTTTCCTTCAGCTCGTCCAGCCCGACCAGATAGGCCGTCACCGGCGGCGGGTTGTTGGTCTTGATCAGCCGCAGGCCCATGCCGCCTTTGACATGGCCGAACGTCTCCACCCAGTTCGCATCGATACCCGGATCGGTCGCCGCGACGGCCACACGCACAAGCCCGTCCGCCCCATAGCGGGCGGTGAATTTGGTAACATAGCCCTGGCCGTCCTCGTAATTGTCGAGATTCTCCTGCCACATATTGCAGAGCTGGAAGATCCAGTACTCGCATTCGGGCGGGGTGAATTCGAGCACCAGCGCCTTGTCCACCGGCACGTCCCAAGTGCCGAACGCGAAATGCCGGTCGGCGACGCCGCCATTGCTGAGATAGGTTGTCTGGGAAAAGCGCAGCCGGTTCGGTCGCGTGGACAGATTGTCCTGCCACCAAGACCGCACCAGCTCGGCATAACCCAGCACCATCTGCGCGCTCTTCGCCAGGTTCTGGGCGACCTCGTCGGCGCGCACCGGGCGCGGCACGGCCTCGTCCAGCAATTCGATCTGCATGGTCGGCGGCGTCTCCTTGCCGCGCTCGTGATAGACGTTGCGCACCAGCAGGCCGATGCAATCCGCCGTGATCCGCAGCCAGTTGCGGCGGTGCGGCTTCTGGCTGACGAACACCTCGAAATTGCCGTCGGCGTCGCAGTCGATGAAGTCGCTCTGCAGGAAGCCGGTGGTTTGCAAGGTGGCCGGGTCGAACTCTTTCAGGCCTTCCGCACCCCGTTCCGCCCAGTCGCGCGCGCCGATATCGGCAGGCTGCTTGGCGGTCCAGGAGGCGATGATGAAATAGGGGATCGTGCCGCGATTGCCGGTAATCTTGTATTCGCGCGATCCGTCGATGAATTCGCACAGCAGATGGTCCTGGTCGGGCGACTGGAAATTGATCCCTTGCCGCCAGGGCGCGTCGCGTAAGCGCGGCCGGTCCGGCTCGGCATTTTCCATGAAGCGTTCGAATGCGTTGCGCGCCAGCCTGGTCATGAAGCGATACCATTCCGCCTTGTCGACCGGCCCCGGCTCGTCGCCGAAGCGGTCGATCATATGGCCGGCGCGCCGCAGGTTCTCGCAGAAATCATCCCAGGCGCGGCCTGACAACAGCCTGTCGGCGGCACGGTCGGTTATGTCATCGGTCATCGAATACATTCCCCTAATGCTTGCTTATGTGGTTAAAAGATGGACCGGAACCATTCAAACCGGCAACGACAAACTTAACGGGGAAAGTTCATGGCCCATCCATACGCTGAAGTCGAAAAGGCAATCCTGGGGCTGAGAGAGGCCTTCGTCGAGGCCGAGCGCCGCAACACCTGGTCGTGGATCGCGGACGAATTTTACGGCAAGGATTGCGTCTATACCTGCCCCTATGGCGGCACGATCGCCGTGGTCGCCAATGGCAGGGAAGAAATCCGCCGCACCCATTACGGCCGCGACATGGATGTCGGTTCGGGCTGGGCCGGCTGGAGTTTCCCGATCCTCAACTACGCCATCAACGGCGACTTCGTTATCACCCACTGGGTCAATCGCGGCCCGGGTCAACGGCCGGACGGCACCTTCTTCGAACAGCACGGGGTCTCCTATATCACCTATGGCGGGGACGGGAAATTCTCCTCGCAATATGACCTGTTCGACTTCGCCCACCAGATGCGGCTGTGCGACGAACTTGAGGATGCCGGCCTGCTGAACGAGAACCTGAAGCGCGACTGGGTCATTCCGATGAAGAAGCGGCTGATCGACATGCTGGAGCGCAAGGGCCAATGGGCACCTAAGGTCTAGTGGGTGCCTGAGGCTGCGCGCTTCCGCCCCGTAGCGCGTCCGGCCGGGTTGGCATAGCCTGACATTGCGCGCCGGCAGCGGCTTGGCCCGGCGCGCAATAGCGGGAGAATGCCTTGGCAAAAATTCCTCCAGGCGTCGGTCCGAAATATCCGCAGATCGTCGTGCTGGTGGGAGCCACCGGCGACCTGTCTAAGCGCAAGCTGCTGCCAGGTCTGTTCCATCTTGCCACCGCCGGGTTCATCCCGGGGTGCAGGATCATCGGCCTATCGCTCGACAATATCGATGCCGATGGTTTCCGCGCCATCGCTCGCGAGGCGCTGGACGAGTTCTCCAGCCGCCCGGTGCACGAGGCCGATTGGGCGGCGTTCGCGGAGGCGCTGGACTACGTGCCGATGGCCGCGGGCCCCAAGGTTCTGAGAGCGGCAGTCGAAAAGGCGGAGCGGGCTTTCAGCGGCGAGACCCGCCGCGTACATTATCTCAGCGTGCCACCGGTTGCGGCCCTGGCGGTGGTACGGCTGCTCGCGGATGCGGGCATCGTCGAGCGATCCCGCATCATTATGGAAAAGCCGTTCGGTACCGATCTGGCGAGCGCCGTATCGCTCAACGCCCAGCTGCACGAGGTCTTTTCGGAAGATCAGATCTTCCGGATCGACCATTTCCTGGGCAAGGAGCCGGCGCAGAACATCCTGGCTTTCCGCTTCGCCAACGGTTTGTTCGAGCCGATCTGGAACCGAAATTTCATCGACCACGTCCAAATCGACGTGCCGGAGACGCTCGGCCTCGGGCAACGCGCCGGGTTTTATGAGGCGATCGGAGCCTATCGCGACATGGTCGTCACCCATCTGTTCCAGATCCTCGCCTTCATGGCAATGGAGTCACCTACCTCGCTGGAACCGAAGCCGATCAGCGAAGAGAAGAACAAAGTCTTCCGCAGCATGACACCGATCGACCCCAAGAACGTGGTGCGCGGGCAATATATCGGTTACCGTTCCGAAGAGGGAGTCGACCCGGAATCGGAGACCGAAACCTTCATCGCGCTCAAATGCGCGATCGACAATTGGCGCTGGGCCGGCGTGCCGTTCTTCCTGCGCACCGGCAAGCGGATGGCCGAGGGACAGCGGATCATTTCCATCGCCTTCCGGGAACCGCCCAAGAGCATGTTTCCGGCGGGGTCGGGCGTGGGCGCGCAGGGACCGGATCATTTGACCTTCGACCTGGCCGACGCCTCGAAGATGTCGCTGTCTTTCTATGGCAAGCGTCCGGGCCCGGGCATGCGGCTGGATAAATTGAGCCTGCAATTCGCGATGCGCGACACCGGTCTGATCGGCGATGTGCTGGAAGCCTATGAGCGCCTCATCCTCGACGCCATGCGCGGTGACCACACGCTGTTCACCACCGCGGAAGGGATAGAGCGGCTGTGGGAGGTGTCGATTCCCGTGTTGGAGGCACCCCCGCCGGTCCGGCTTTATGCGCCCGGCTCATGGGGGCCTAAGTCGGTCCACCAGCTCGTCGCGCCCCACGCCTGGCGGCTGCCCTTCGAGCGCGCCTGGCGCGACCCCAACGGAACCGGTGAGTGAGCGGGAAGCAGCACCGATAGGCCTTGCCGGTCAGTTCGCAGGTCCTGCTTTCGCGGCCTGTTCGATTTGGTCGGCGGCCTCGATCAGTTGCTGGGCGATCTGCCGCCCCTGATCGGCGGACATCGCCCATTGAAGGGCAACGCCCCCGGCGCGGAATTCCTCGATCGATCCGGCGACGCGCAGCTGGCAGATCAGCATATCGCCATTCGCCACGCCGCTTTGATAGCCGACGAGCCGGGGCAGCCTGATATTGCCCTGCTCGTCTTTTTCCCAATTCAGTTCCAAGTGTCGTCCTCGCGATTTCGTACCGTAGGTCACGATAGCGGAGCGGTGGGCTATTTTATAGCGGGTCGGCTGTTGAAGGGCTCGCTCAAACGCGAACTCGCGCCAGCCTCGCCTTTCCGTGAGGGCGGCGTGACACCCCACGCAAAACTGAAAGTCGAGAGAGAACCCTTAGGAAAACCGTAAGGTCTCGGTGGCCGGCCCCTGGGTCTGGGCGGGAGGTTCGGACGGAGCCTCGTCGGCGCCGGCTAGGTTGGCCGCGTCGCATCTGGCGATCCGGGCCCGTGTTCAGAAACGGATCGCAGATCCCGGTGTCATCCGGCTGATCCGAGCCTATTTGAACAGCGGCGTGATGGACGCGGGCGAGGTCCACAGACGGACGATGGGAACCCCGCAAGCGTCACCTCTATCGCCGTTGCTGGCCAATGTCATGCTCGACGAGGTGGACAAGGTGCTGGAACGTCGCGGTCATTGCTTCGTGAGATACGCCGACGACGCGAACGTTTACGTGCGCAGTCGCCGGGCGGGCGAACGGGTAATGGCGCTGCTTCGGCGGCCTGTATGGCAGACTGCACTTGACGGTCAACGAGACCAAAAGCGCAGTGGCCAGCGTGTTTGGTCGCAAGTTCCTGGGCTACAGTTTCTGGGTAGCTCCAGGCGGCGTGATCAAGCGCAAGGCCGCCGCCAAGCCGCTGGCGACGTTCAAGCAACGCATCCGGCAACTGAGCCGCCGCAATGGCGGACGCAGCCTGCAGGATGTGGTGGATCGTCTGCGAACCTACGT
>JAQGIF010000307.1 GCA_028291345.1 Rhodospirillales bacterium
CCAGGATGGGCTTATGACGGTCCGACGGTTTCTCGATGCGGCACGGGCCGGCATCTACATGCAGCCAAGCGAGATTGACCGGCACTTCTATGAAGACAACGAGATCGGCTTCTCGTGAACTTGCCACTGGCACCCGCCCCGGACCCCACTTATCGGCTTGTCCGATCGAGATTTCCGCCTGTCGGCCTATTCGACACCGTCGCAACCGCGTCCGGTCTGGAGGCGATACTCGAGCTGGTCGGCTGGACCAATGACAGGCTCGTAGTCGAGCGTGTAAACCTTCTGCCAATATCCGAATGGGTCTTCCGGCAGCCTAATTCCAGCATTGTCATGGCCGCATTTCTGCACGTAGCCCCTGGTGGCCAAGCGGTTCAACAACGACAGGCCCCTGAGATTGACGGGCGCACGCTCAAGGCCAAGCGCCTGCCGTCACCGTTCTATGCCCACCAACGAGACCTGGGTGAAAACCGACATGGCGCCGTTGCGCGGCTGGGGACCGAGAGGCGAGCGCCTCGCCGCCAAAGTCCCGCACGGCCATTGGAGACACTGACCTTCATCGCCGCCCTGCGTCAGGACCGGATCGACGCGCCGCATCTTCTTGCAGCTTCGCCAAGCTCAAGCATCTCATGCGAAAAGCCGAACAGCGCACCCACGAGGCGACCTGGCGGCAAGGTCGGGCAACTGCTCGACCTCGTCTCCCCAAACGAATGTACTAACTACCTCAAAAACTCAGGGTATGCTTCCGTCTAACCACAGCTTGCTCTAGCTGGCCAGTTGGTCCGCGTGATGAGCGATATGATCGGCGACGAAGGTTTGGATGAACCAATAGCTGTGGTCATAGCCCTCCTGCCGCCGTATCAGGAGATCCTGACCCGACACTGCCGCGGCGCGCTCCAGCGCTTCGGGGTGGAGTTGCCCATCGAGGAACTGATCCTCGGTTCCTTGGTCGATCAGAATGCGGCCGGGAAAGGGCCGCGCCCGCATCAGCAGGCTGGCATCCCACGAGGCCCAGCTCGCGCGATCGGGGCCCAGATAATTTGAAAATGCCTTTTGTCCCCAGGGCACGGCGACCGGATTGGCGATCGGCGAGAAAGCCGAGACGGATTGCCAACGCCGGGGAAATTTTAGAGCCGATACCAGCGCGCCGTGTCCACCCATCGAATGGCCGAAAATCCCACGCAGGCCCGGCACCGCTGGAAAATGCGCTTCGACCAGTGCCGGCAGCTCATCATTTACATAAGTCGACATTCGGTAGTGGCGCGACCAGGGTTCCTGTGTCGCATCGACATAGAACCCTGCGCCGGTGCCGAAATCCCAAGCCGCCTCCTCGTCCGCGATGCCTGCGCCTCGCGGGCTGGTGTCGCAAGCGACCAGAATCAGACCATACTCGACGGCAAGGCGCTGCGCGCCGGCCTTGATCATGAAGGTCTCTTCCGTGCAGGTGAGACCCGCCAGGTAGTAGAGCGCCGGCAATTTTTGGCCGTCTGAATGTGGCGGTACGAATACCGCGAAGCGCATATCCGTGCCGGTGGCCGTGGAGCGGTGGGTATAGAACCCGATTGTGCCGCCGAAGCAGCGGTGCGTACTGCGCGTCTCGATTTCCATCGTGTGGCTCCCGTCGTTCGAAAACGAACTGGATAGCGCGAACCGCCGAACCGATAAATCGGCAGAAGGTACAGTGTGTGTGCGCTGCACATAAAATGCGCTCATCCACAGGCAACAAGGATAATGGTCCGATCCTGTCGCGATGGGATACATCTGATAGTCTTGCCGGCCGTTGCGCTGGACCCTGTCGACAAGGCGAGGTGTTATGCCGGTTCGAACCTTGTGCAGCCGGGTGGCGTTGCTCGCCGCCCCGCTTTATGCCGCCTGTCTCGCGCTCGCACTTCCCGCCCACGCCGAACGCATCCTGGTTTCCAATGAAAAGGACAATACGATCGCGGTCTTGGACGGCAAGACGCTAAGCATGATCAAAATTGTGCCCGTCGGCGCACGCCCGCGCGGCATCGTCCTGTCGAAAGACGGCAAGGCGCTCTATATCTGCACAAGCGACGCCGATCATATCGAAGTGCTGGACCTCGACAGTCTGACCGTGACCCGCACCCTGCCGAGCGGTCCCGACCCGGAATTATTCACGCTGAGCCCGGACGGCAAACTGCTGTATGTCGCGAATGAAAACGACAATATGGTGTCCGTCCTTGACATCGCCGAAGGCCGAATCCTGAGCGAGATCCCGGTCGGGTTGGAACCGGAGGGCATGGGCGTGAGTCCCGATGGCAAGATACTGGTGAACACCTCTGAAACCACCAACATGGCGCATTTCATCGACACAGCCACCCATAAGGTGATCGCCAATGTGTTGGTCGACAGCCGGCCGCGTTTCGCCGAGTTCACCAACGACGGTAAACAGGTCTGGGTATCCTCCGAGATTGGCGGCAACGTAGCGGTCATCGACGCTGCAGCGCACACAATCATCAAGAAGATTCATTTCGCCATTCCGGGTGTGACGACCGAGACTATTCAGGCGGTCGGCATCGCCCTCAGCCGCGACGGCAAGCTCGCTTTCGTGGCGCTGGGCCCGGCCAACCGGGTCGCGGTCATCGATCGGCAGACGTTGGAGGTCAAGAAATACCTGCTGGTCGGCCAGCGCGTCTGGCATCTGGCGTTTTCACCGGATGAGCAGCGCCTCTACACCACCAACGGCGTCAGTAACGACATCTCCGTGATCGACACCGCCGATCTGAAAGTCACAAAATCGGTTCCCGTCGGCGCGGAGCCCTGGGGTGTGGCGGTAGCGCCATGACAGGCCGGCAGCGCCGCTACCCCCTACCGCTGATCGTCGGCCTTTGCCTGACCTTCGACAGCCTTAGGGGGGGCGCCGCTCCGCCGATCGAAGACCCCGACTGGCCATGCCAGCAACGGCTGGTCCCGGAACTGAGCGCCGGCACTTATTGGACAGGCGCGCCGATTCCCGACGGCGTCGACTGGCGCGCCGACCCGCGCGTCGCCGACCTGGTGCAAGCGACCGTGCCGCGCGACGTTTCTGCGGAGGCAGGGACCGCGAAGATCCAGGCCTTCGCCAAAACCCTGGACGAGGGCGAGAAGGCCAAGACCCTCGCCCTGGCCTTCTCTGGTATTCTCGACGAAACCAATCGGACGCGTGATCAATTCATCGCGCGGCTGAAGGAGTTGACGCGCAGGCAGCGCGATATCGCCGCGCAGGTGGCGAAGGTAGCCGATGAAATCAACGCGATCCCGGCCGATGCGACGGGAGAAGCCGCCAGCCGACGCACGGACGCTGTCGACCGCCAGGCGTTCCTCACCCGCGCCTTCGACGAAACCCGCCGCACGATGCGCTATGCCTGCGAAGCGCCGACCGAGTTGGAAGCCAGGCTCGGCGCCTACGCCCGTGCCTTGCAGCCTGCCCCCTGAAATCAGTTTTTCAGCACGCCCGACGCTTTGGCGATGAAGGTCGAAATATAGTCCATCAGCGGCGGCGACAAGCAGTCATAGGGTTCGAGTCCGATCTCCCGCAACCTAGCGCGAACCGCGTCCTGGTTGGCCGGATCGGCGCCGGATTCGATGATCGAGGAGACAAACGCGGCGAAGCCGGGAGCCGTCCATCCTGTTTCAGGCGACAATTCGGTGTGAACGAAATCCAGGCCATAAAACGGATGCTTGGTGTTCTCGATCCTGCCGTACATATGCACGCCACATTCGCTGCAGGCATGACGCTGTATGGTCGCGGACGGATCCACGACCGAAAGCTTGTCGCCGTTCTCGAGGACCGCGACCTTGTCACGCGGGGCCACGGCCACGACCGCGAACAACGCGCCCTCCGGTTTCCAGCATTTGGTGCAGCCGCAGGCATGATTATGCGCCGTCTGAGCGTCGACTTCCACTTTGACGGGGCGCTCGGCGCAGAGGCAGGTGAGCACCCCCCCGGCAAAATCGGCAGATCCCGGCGCGATGCCGTTATCGACGGACGGATGGATCGAAATAGGTTGTGCCATGATACTCCCCTTTGATTTAGGCGGCTGGGACGCGATGACTTGGCCGGATGCCAGATGGCGAGGCGGGCGAATCCCGGGCCCTAAACGCGTTGTCTGCAAACGAACTTGCGCACCAGCGCAGTCCCGCTTGCATCGGGCGTCCCGAAGCGCCTCGGACTTCATGACCGCCGTCTGTACCGGCGATCTATCTTCGAGAAGCGCCGCTCACGTGGAAATGGTACTTTGGTACATATTCGTGCGGAACGAGAAACGCGTTAGTCTGGCGGCGTTGCGATTGATCGGTCGCTTTGATCGGTCGGCCGCCCAGGAAGGGTGTGAATGGTGACCGGACAATGAGAAAAGTCATCATTGCCGACGACCACCCGATGATACGGGGAGCCCTGACGCTCGCCGTTGCATCGGCGTTCGGACGAATCGAGATCGTCGAGTGCTCCAACCTCCCTGAACTGATGCAGCAATTGACGGAATCCGGCGATGCCGATCTGGTTCTTCTCGACCTCAAAATGCCGGGAACGCACGGCTTCGAGGGCCTGCTGACCATTCGAGCGAATTTCCCCGCCACGCCCATCGTCGTGATTTCCGCCCTTGAGGATTCGCGGCTGGTGTCGGAGGCTCTGGCCCTTGGCACGGTCGGATTTATACCGAAATCCACCCCTCGCCCGGAACTGGTCGCGGCCCTGCAACTGGTGGCGAGCGGCGGCATCTACACCCCGGCCCATCTGAGCCCAGACGCTGACGGTCCGGCGCAATGGACCGAGTCTGATAGCGAATTCGTGCGACGCGCGTCGACCCTGACCCCGCAGCAGCGCCGTGTGCTGCAGCTGCTTGGCACAGGCAAGCTGAATAAGGAGATCGCCTACGAACTCGATATCGCCGAGACCACCGTCAAAGCGCACGTCTCCAGCATTCTCCACAAATTCCGGGTTTACAGCCGCACCCAGGCGGTGGTCATGGCTCAACGCCTGCACCTCGACACATTCGGCGATATTCCCGAAACCTAACCCAGGATGCTGGATAGAAGCGATCGCAACTGAGCGGGATTCAGCGGTTTCTTCAGCAGCCAGAATCCTTGCTGCTTGACGAGACGCTGTATCGTAGGTGTGTGGTCGGCCGTCACGATGATGCCCGGCACCGGCCGATTGAGCACGCGACGAATGCGGTTGATTTCAGCGACGCCGGTCGCGCCGTCGTCAAGATGATAATCGGCGATGATCACATCCGGAGCCCGCCCGAGTTGAGGCAAAATATCGATCGCCTCCTGTCCCGAAGCGGCGACGCCCGCGGAGCAGCCCCATCCCGACAGCAATGCCTGCATACCGGCAAGAATGCTGCGTTGGTCGTCGATGACCAAAAAAGCGGCTCCGGACAGATCGCGACCAGCGCGTCCCTGCTGCAACGGCCGCGCCACCGACAAAGGCTGCGTACCCAGCCGAACCGTCACGGAAAACATCGATCCCTTCCCGACCGCCGATCGGGTATGGAGGGAATGATCGAGCATCTTGGCCGCGCGCTTGACGATGGCCAAGCCAAGCCCGATGCCGCGTCCGCCCTGCTCATTGCCCGGATGCAGTTGTCGGAACTCTTCGAATATTTCGTCGAGCTTGTCGGATGGGATGCCGGAGCCAGTATCCCAAACCTCGATCCTGATACCGTCGCCGCAATGCCGGCAGCCTAGGAGGACGCCGCCGCTTTGGGTGTAGCGGATCGCATTCGACAAAAGATTCTGGATGATGCGCCGCAATAATCTGACATCGCTCTGCACGACGGCTCGGGACGGCACGTAGCGGAGCGTCAACCCGCGGTCACGCGCCTGAACCATGTGTTCGGTGGCGAGCGGCCCCAGCAACGTGGCGATCGGAAAATCGATGATTTCAGGCGAAACGGCGCCTGCGTCCAGTTTGGAGATATCGAGGAGCGTTGCAAGCAAGTCCTCGACCGCATGCAAAGACGCATCGACATTGTCGATCAGCATGCGTATGCGCGGCGCATGTTTGAGTTCCGCCAGCGCGGAGACAAAAAGGCGCGCGGCATTCAAGGGTTGAAGGAGGTCGTGACTGGCCGCTGCGAGAAACCGCGTCTTGCTCAAATTGGCTTGTTCAGCCTCGCTCTTGGCCACGTAGAGCGCTTTCTCCACTTCCAGCCGCTCGGTGATTTCCTGGCGGAGCTGGTCATTGAGCAGGGTCAGCGCCGCAGTCCGCTCGCCGACCCTGCGCTCAAGCGTTTCATTCGCCTCTTTCAACGCTGCGTCGATCCGACGACGCTCGGTGATATCCTGCATCAAAGTGAAGAAGCCGAGAATCTCGTCACCTTCGCCGCGATGCGGGACGAAATTCACGCTTGCGTAGCGCGATTCCTCGATTCCGGAGGGGGTGAGTTCGACCTCGAAGTTCACGATCTGCCCGGACAGTGCCGAGTTCACGAACTTCTTTCGCCTTGCATAAAGTTCCGTGCTCAACACTTCGCCCATCGGCCGGCCGACGATTTTGTCGACTGGCAGGCCCAACCATTGCCGATAGGGCTCGTTGACGAACTGGTAACGCTCATCGGCATCGGCATAGGCGATCAGCGCCGGCATGGCGTCCGTGACCAGTCGGATGCGCCTCTCACCATCGCGCAGCGCCTCCTCGGTCTGCTTGCGTCGCGTGATATCCGTGAATAGCAGGATAAACCCGCCGCCAGGCATCGGGTTGCGCTCGATATCGAGCACACGACCATTGGGCCAGCTATGCTCGAATTTCAGCGGCGCGGGGCCGCCGCCCGGATCGAGGAAATTGGGATGGCGAATTCCCTGCGCGCCCAGCTTCACGTTGAAATTATAAAAATCGGCAAACACCGCCCCGCGGCGCACGCAGCGAGAGGGCAGATCGAGCAGCCGAACGAACTCATTGTTCCAAGCAACCAGCTTTAACTGGCTGTCATAGACCGCAACACCTTGGAAGATGCTGTCAAGAGTTGCCTGTAAAAGATGGGATTTTTTCGCCAGTTCGGCTTCCCGAAGAAGTGTCTCCTGGTGCTTCAGGCTGGTAATGTCGGTATAGACGCTGGCGATTCCGCCATCATGAGTCCTCCGCTCGTTCACCTGCATCCAACGCCCATCGCTCAGCGCATGGATCGATGGACCCAGGCATTGGGAATGCTGGCGTGAACGGCGGCGCACCCAATCGTCCGGATCGCGATAGGCGTCGATGATGCATTTGTGCTTGACCGCGAGGGAGGCCATTTCAGCGAACCCCATGCCGACATGGATTTTGTCGGCGATGTCGGGCCAGAAAACCAGATAAGTCTGGTTGTACAGAATCAGATGGTCGGAGGCGTCGAACAGCGCGAAGCCCTCGCTGATCGATTCAATGGCCGCCAGCAGCCGCAGCCGCGCCGTCTCGGCCTGTTCGCGCGCGCGGGCCGCCTCCTGATATGATTTCTCGAGATCCGACAGCGTTTCCTGAAGGTCACTGGTGCGCGCCTTGACCTGGGCCTCCAGGACGCTCGCCGTCTGAAACAGCGAAAAGGCCGAGCCTTGGCCGTCCATGTCACGTTCGACCCGCCTGGTAAGGACCTGGCGAATGCGGTTAAGCTTCAGGACTTCCCGTTCGAGTTCAAGAATGCGCGTCGTCGCTGGGTCACCTTGCTGGCGCTGTACCACCTTCATGGTGCACCGATCGCCACGCCCGTAAATGTCTGGTTAACGTGCATTGACATATATTGCTCCCCGTAGGTGCAAAAGCCGACGACTTTATGCGCGACGAACAATTCGGATACCGCCGTCTTCAGTCGGCGCTGCTCAAGCTCGATATTGCGAAGCACGCAATCATAACCAATGATCGCCTCGGGTATCCCGATCTCCTGTTCCAAGCGAGAGAACAGGTTTCGCAAATTTTCGAGTATGTCGACGCCCCGAGCCAGCGTCAGGACCAACCCCTCGTCGATCGCGCAGAAAAAACTGAGGCTGTTGTCACTGTTCACACGCTGGATAGCGCGTACATGATATTCCCCGCCGACACGCACGACCACCGGATGCGCAGCGAAGGTCTGCGGCGACAAAGGCGCCCCCTCGAGCCCGACCAGCCGCGCATATTCAAGCGCGGCCGGCTCGCCGTTCAGCTCGAACACCCGGCGTCGCTCCATGTCCGCGCCCGTTACCACCATCTTGCGTTCGGTCGGCACGAAATGCTCGGTCTTGAAGACCGAGAACCGGCGCCGGGTCTGGATCAGCAGCAGGATCGCGGCATCGGCGACAAAACGACCGTCGTGAAAGATGAAAGATTCGCGGAATTTAAAGCCGTCCCCGGCTGAGCCGCCGACGATCGGCACACCGTTCAGCGTGTTGCCGATCGCACTGACAAGCTGCTCTTCTCGGAACGACAGCCCATCGACCAGCAGAAGCCCGAATGACCGTCCGACCTCGGGCCCGTCGCCATCCAGTTCAGTTTCCAATGCTTTCTGACGCGACAATAGCCGGTGCGCCTGTTCCCGCGCCGACGCAATTTCAAATTGGTTGAGAGGCGCGAAAAGTGTCGATGCGACCGCGAACTCGCCGGCTGGGAAGGCAATGCCGCTCAGCCCGTCACGGATATAGCCGAACGGCGTGATCTCGCCCGCTGTCGTGCAGCCAAACACCGGAATGCCGCTGAAATAATGCGCGATAGCAGCAGCGATGTCGTCGCGATCATAGCTGGGCGAACAGAAGAACAGCACAAATCCGGTATCGGGACCGCCAATCTGACGATGAAGCTCTGCGATAGCCACCCCCGGGTCCGCGGCGTCGGAGCCGCCCCTCAGCAGCTGTCTTTTCGACATAAGGCCCACCTGCTCGTCTTTCGTGCCGGACGATACGCGTTGATCGCGGGCGGGAAACTATAGGCGTAGCCTGAGACTACATTCAACATCTGGGGCATTCAGTGATCTACTACCAAAGTCGAATAGACGTTGAACCAGATTATTCCTGCAAACGAGGGTGCTACAGCCGCCCTCTCGTTCTTTAGTCGTATTGCATGGCGCGCCTAAACATTTTTCAATTAGTCGTCGTAAAATAGGTCGAATGGTTCCGAACAGACGGCGTCTGAGGATTGCGTGAACGCGTGAAATAATCGCGCACAGAACAGAAACTGCCATGACCCAGCAGTTAATGCCGACTGGTTAATTCGGTTGTCCATTGTCGCCGAAATGAAAATGAAACCAGGGAGGAAGCGTGATGACGTCCAAAACAACACGGATGATGCTGTTGTCAGCACTGATCGGTGGGTCGGTGTTATTCGCCGGCATGCCCGCATTCGCAGACACGACCGACGATTTGCTGCTGAAGCTATTGCATAAGGGAATCCTCAGCAAGTCCGAGTATAATGAACTCAGGAAGCGCAAATCGACCGAAGCCCCGCCGCCGCCGCCCGTCGTCGCGGTCACGCCGGTCGCTCCGCCGCCACCGCCGTCCGTCGCTGCTATTCCGACCGAATCCGGCGGCTTCGTGCGAATGATGAATAAAGGCGTCGGTCTGCATGTCGGCGACGTCGATCTTTCGTTCTCGGGTGAAATCAATGGCTTTTACGTCAACAACTCACCCGACAGTCCGTCACCGCGCAGGGTCGTGCATGGAGGCTTGGCTTCTGTGGGAACGAACGACAATTCGGCAGTACGCGACGGCCTGTTACCTGGCAATTTCAATATCGACCTCAAGACAGTCCAGGAAGGTCTCGATATCGGCGTTCATTTCGGATTCTATCCCGGCTTGAACAATGTCACCGGGGTTGGCGGCGCCAATTCGCCCGGCTCGCCCCAGGCGCTCGGCACGAGTGGCATCGATTTCCGCCAGCAATATGTAACGATCGGCCGGTCCGACATCGGCACGTTCAAGATCGGTCGCGATATCGGCTTTTTCGGCGCAGAAGCCATTCTCAACGACTTCACACTTTTTGGCGTCGGCACTGCGTCCGGCAATATAGCGCCGTCCAACACGTCGCTCGGCCGGATTGGCCTCGGATATATATACGCCGACTGGATTCCGCAGATCACCTACACCACACCGGACTTCGCTGGCTTCACTGCTGGCATCGGCATCTTCCAGCCGTTCAACGCCGCCAATTTCTCGGGCGATTCGGCGGTGCTATCGGCGCAAAACGAGCCTCAGTTTCAGGCCAAGCTGGCCTACACGATGCCCACGGACCCCGATGCGCTTTTCAAGGCTAAGCTTTGGACCAACGTCGTGACTCAGGACCTGAAGAGCCGCGGGACCGCCGCGGGCGATACACTCCCACTGGGTGCCAGCAAACGAGGCTGGGGCTGGGATTTCGGCGGGAAGCTCGACTACGGACCGGCCGAACTCGTCGCCTACGGTTATTTGGGCGAAGGCATCGGCACGACAGGCCTGTTCTTCGACGCCGTCAGCCCGGGCGGACAGAAGCGAAGCTCCAACGGCTATTATATCCAGGGAAGCTACATCTTCATCAAGAAGCTGACTTTCTCCGCGAGCTATGGCCTCAGCCATTTGGACAGCGGGTCCGGCGAGTTCAGCCCGCTGCTGGTGAAGGATAACGAATCCTACGCCTTGGGCTTGAAATATGGACTGACCAGCTGGGTCAATCTGATCGGCGAATTCACTCACACCACAGCGACGGCGCATGGTGGCAATCGGGCGGAGGATGACACATTCGCGATCGGCGCGATTACCTTCTTCTAGGAATAAGCGCGGCGGAACTTCAGCCCTCGCCGCCGCGCCGATCCTGTCCGGAGAGATGAGGTCTGGCCTGCTCGACCAGGAATCGGCGGGTGATCTGTACCGCCGGCATCAGACGTCGCTCCCGCAGATGGACGACATACCATTGCCGGATGACCGGACAGCCTTTGACATCGAGCACCCCCAGTCGCCCATCCGCGATCTCCGCCTCTACCGTGTGACCGGAAAGAAAGGCGATCCCGAACCCGGCAATGACAGCCTGCTTGATCGTCTCATTACTGCCGATCTGCATGGCAATATTTGGCGTGACGCCGGCTTCGGCAAAGAACCGCTCCATCAGTCCCAGCGTGCCGCTGCCCGGCTCGCGCACGAGCCAGTGTTCCGCCGCGAGAGCCGATGGTTCGATCTGTCGCTGTCTGGACAGCGGGTGATCGGGCGGCGCGATGACAATGTGGGGATGATCCCCGATCGAGGTCGCGAGGAAGTCGAGCTCAGCCGGCGGACGCCCCATGATCGCTATATCGACACTGAAATGAGACAGGCCCGCAAGGATTTCCGCCCGGTTGCCGATCGTCAGGCTGAGCTCGATACCCGGATTGGTGCGGGCGAACGTCACCAGCAGCCTGGGCGCAAAATATTTGGCGGTGCTGATGATGCCGACAGAAACAACACCGCGTTCGGATCCGGCAAGCGCCGCCAGTGCGCCGTCGCATTCGGCGAGAATCGCCTCGATCCGCTCGGCCGTCCGCTGCACTTCGCGGCCTGCCTCGGTCGGCGCCATGCCGGCCGGCGAACGCTCAATCAGCGGCAGGCCTGCATGTTCCTGCAGGAGCTGCATCTGAAGCGTCACCGCTGGTGGCGACACATGAAGCAGCCCCGCCGCACCCGTCACGGATCCGGTGCGGACGACCCCCAAGAAGGCCCGCAGTTGCTTCAGCGTAATGTTTCGCAAGGCCATGATTAAGTTTTTCTGAATTCAATAATAAGATCATTCAAATTTACTTACAACCACTTTCAGTCATGATCGGGATCCAACACGTCGTCCAAGAGGCGACCGACAACACCGGACGTGGGAGGAGGATGCAATGACGCAGAACAGCACCACGCTCGAACGTTATCTCGCGACGTTCGCGCACCAGGAAAAAGACACCGGCGTGGCTCAGATCGTTTCGGCCATCGCGGCCGTCAGCCTGACCCTGCGCGACCTCGTCGCTGCCGGGCCGCTGGTCGGCAATCTCGCCGCTGTGCGCCACGAAGGCAGCGCGGGCGATCCCCAGAAGGAGCTCGACGTCCGGGCCAACGAATTGATCCTCGAAGCCTTGGCCTCCTCACCTGTCGCCGCCGTCGCATCCGAGGAGATGGATGAACCGGCGATTAACGACTGGCACGCACCGTTCGCAGTCGCGATCGATCCGATCGACGGCTCTTCAAATATCGATACCAATGCGCCGATCGGAACGATTTTCTCGGTCCTGCCCACGGTACCGCATATCGAAAAGGACCCGTGCGCGCCGTTCCTGCAGAGCGGTCCGCCACTGGCCGCAGGCTTCTTCGTCTATGGCCCGCAGACCGTCCTGGTGCTGACCCTCGGCCGCGGCACGCAGATCTTTACCCACGATCGATCAAGCGGCCAGTTCATCATGACCACCCGACATGCATGGATTCCGCCCCGGACCCGGGAATACGCGATCAACGGCTCGAACTATCGCCATTGGGATGACGCGGTCCGCCTCTATGTCAATGACTGCGTCGACGGGACCGCCGGGCCGCGCGGCATGGACTTCAATACGCGGTGGATCGCGTCGTTGGTGGCCGAGGCATTCCGCATCATGATCCGCGGCGGCATCTATCTCTATCCCGGCGATGCGCGGCCGGGCTACGGGCGCGGCCGCCTGCGTATGGTCTATGAGGCCAATCCGATCGCCTGGATCATCGAGCAGGCCGGCGGCGCCGCAACCGACGGCAAGCGGCGGATTCTCGACTTGTCACCCGCCACTTTGCACGAGCGCGTGCCTCTGGTCTTCGGCTCGATCGAGGAAGTCGAACTGCTGGCACGATACCACACCCATCCGGACAGCCATGGCGTGCGGTCGCCGCTGTTCGGACAACGCAGCCTGTTCCGCGCTTAGCTGGAGGGTCGCCGCCATGTCGGCCAAGCATCCCATCATATCGGTGACAGGATCATCCGGAGCCGGGACGACCTCGGTCAAGGAAACCTTCGCGCATATCTTCAGGCGAGAGAATATCTCGGTGGCCTTTATCGAGGGTGACGCCTTCCACAAATATGACCGGGAAGAGATGAAGGCCCGCATGGCCGCGGAAGCAGCGCGCGGCAACCATCATTTCAGCCATTTCGGCCCCAGTTCCAACCTGTTCAAGGAGTTGGAAGAGGTCTTTCGCGATTATGCCGAGCATGGCTCCGGACGCACGCGTTATTACATTCATGACGCCGCCGAGGCGGCTGTTCACGGCGCGCCGCCGGGAACCTTCACCCCGTGGGGATCGCTCCCCGAGGGAACCGACCTGCTGCTTTATGAGGGGCTGCACGGCGCGGTGGTCCATGACGACGTCAATATCGCCCAGCACGCCGATGTGAAGATCGGAGTGGTCCCCGTGATCAACCTGGAATGGATCCAGAAAATCCATCGCGACCAGAGCACGCGGAAATATTCGACCGAGGCGGTGATGGACACGATCCTCAGACGGATGCCGGATTACGTGCACTATGTCTGTCCACAATTCACCGAGACCGATATCAATTTCCAGCGAGTCCCGACGGTAGACACGTCGAACCCGTTTATCGCGCGCTGGATCCCGACGCCGGATGAATCGATCGTGGTGATCCGCTTTCGCAGCCCGCGCGGCATCGATTTTCCGTACCTGCTCTCGATGATCGACGGCAGCTTCATGTCGCGCGCCAACTCCATCGCCATACCCGGCGGCAAGCTGGACCTGGCGATGCAGCTGATTCTGACGCCGATCATCCTGCAATTAGTCGAACGCAAACGGAGGGCATCATGACCCCGACCGCCACCGCTCGGACCGACGTCGCGACCGAAACTCGGCGCACCAATATCGATGAGCGAACCATGGCGAACGCGATCCGCGCCCTGGCGATGGACGCGGTGCAAGCCGCCAATTCCGGCCATCCCGGCATGCCGATGGGCATGGCCGACGTCGCGACAGTGCTGTTCACGCGTTTCCTGAAATTCGACCCGACCACCCCGGACTGGCCGGACCGGGATCGGTTCGTGCTCTCCGCCGGACATGGCTCGATGCTGCTCTACGCGCTGCTGCATCTGACCGGCTATCGCGGCCTGACGATCGAGCAGTTGCGCGCCTTTCGCCAATGGGGCTCGCTGACGCCTGGGCATCCGGAATATGGTCACACGCTAGGCGTCGAAACGACAACCGGCCCGCTGGGCCAGGGCTTGGCGACCGCGGTCGGCATGGCGCTGGCCGAGCGTATGCTTGCTGCACGTTTCGGATCGGACATAGTCGATCACAAAACCTATGTCCTGTGCGGCGACGGCTGCCTGATGGAAGGGATCAGCCACGAGGCCATCTCGTTGGCCGGGCATCTGCGGCTATCTAAGCTGATCGTGCTGTTCGACGACAACGCCATCTCAATCGACGGCCCGACCAGCCTGTCCTGTTCCGACGACCAGATCGCGCGCTTCGCCGCCGCGGGCTGGGCGACCCGGACGGTCGACGGCCAAGACCCGGAAGACGTCACAGGCGCGCTCGCCGCTGCCCAGCACAGCGACCGGCCGACCTTTATCGCCTGCCGGACGATCATCGGCTTTGGCGCTCCCAATAAGCAGGGCTCGAAGGACACGCACGGTTCCCCGCTCGGCACCGAGGAAGTCGAAGCCGCACGCGAGACCCTGGGATGGCCCCATGCGGCTTTCGAAATCCCCGAAGAGGTTGCCACCGCCTGGAGTGCGGCCGGCGCGCGCGGCAGTGTGGCCCGGCACGATTGGCAGGCCAGGATGATGAAGCTGGTCCCATGCATACGCCGACAATTTGAGGATGCGACGCTGGGCGTGGTCCCCGTCGCTGCCTTTGAGGCCCTCGCCCAGCTGCGCGCAACCTACCAGCGTGAACAGCCGAAGCGGGCGACGCGGCAAGTCTCTCAGCAGGTGCTGGATGCGGTCGTTCCGGTCGCGCCCAATCTGGTCGGCGGTTCGGCTGACCTGACCTCGTCCAACCTGACCCAGGCCAAGCTGCAGCGGCCGGTAAATGCCTCGGATTTCGCCGGCTCCTATATCCATTTCGGCATTCGCGAACATGGTATGGCAGCCGCGCTCAACGGCTTGGCGGTGCATGGCGGCTTCATACCTTATGGCGGCACCTTTCTGGTCTTTTCCGACTATTCCCGGCCGGCGATCCGCTTGGCGGCGCTGATGAGACTGCGCGTGATCCATGTGATGACGCATGATTCGATCGGGCTGGGCGAAGATGGCCCGACCCACCAGCCCGTCGAGCATTTGGCCAGCCTGCGGACGATTCCCAACCTGCTAGTCTTTCGCCCTGCCGACGCGGTCGAGACGGTCGAGGCCTGGGAGCTGGCGCTCGAAGCGACGCATACGCCCTCGGTCCTTTGCCTGACGCGACAGGCCGTGCCTGCCCTTCCCCGGTCCGAGGACATGAAGGCCGGCGTCGCGCGCGGCGCCTATGTTCTGCACGAGCCCGATGGCGGCCGCGACATCACCTTGATCGGCACCGGCTCCGAAGTTGCGCTTGCGCTTGCGGCCTCGCGCAGCCTTGCCGACCAGAATATCCAGGCCGCCGTCGTCTCAGCGCCCTGCTTCACGCTATTCGCCCGCCAGCCGCGCGACTATCAGCGTGCGGTACTGGGCTCGGCGCCCCGGATCGGGATCGAGGCCGCCATTGATAGCGACTGGGCGCGCTGGCTCGGCCCCGACGGCATTTTCATCGGCATGACCGGCTTCGGCGCCTCCGCGCCGGCCGAGCGGCTTTACGCCGAATTCGGCATCACCAGCGAGGCGGTCGTTCGCGCCGCCCACGACCTTGTCGGAACTCAAGCACAGCGAGGATAACATGGCCCGTATCGCACTCAGGCAATTGCTCGATCATGCGGCCGAATACGGCTACGGCGTGCCCGCCTTCAATATCAATAATATGGAGCAGATCGTCGCCATCATGGCGGCCGCCCGCGAGGCCGATGCCCCGGTCATCCTGCAGGCATCGCGCGGTGCGCGCTCCTACGCTGGTGACATCATGCTGACCCGCATGGTCGATGCCGCCGAGGCGATGCATCCGGACATCCCGATCTGCCTGCATCAGGATCACGGCAACGACGAGGCGACCTGCCTGTCGGCGATCCAATATGGCTTCACAAGCGTGATGATGGACGGATCGCTCGAGTCCGACGCGAAGACGCCCGCCAGCTATGACTATAATCGCGATATCACACGGCGGGTGACGGATCTGGCCCATGCGGTCGGCGTCTCCGTCGAGGGGGAACTCGGCGTTCTGGGCAGCCTGGAGACCGGCAAGGGCGAGGCCGAGGACGGGCATGGTGCGGAGGGCGCGGTCGCCCGCGACCTGCTGCTGACCGATCCGGACCAGGCGGTGGAGTTCGTACAGGACACCGGCGTCGATGCGCTGGCGATCGCTATGGGCACCTCGCACGGCGCCTATAAATTCTCGCGCCGGCCCGATGGCGACATACTCGCCATCGACGTCGTGAAGGCGATCAATGAGCGCCTGCCTTCGATCCATCTGGTCATGCACGGATCGTCATCCGTGCCGCAGGAGCTGCAGGATGAATTTAATCGCTGGGGTGGCGAGATGCCCCAGACCTGGGGCGTGCCGGTCGAGGAAATCCAGACCGGCATCCGGCACGGCGTCCGCAAGGTCAATATCGACACGGATTGCCGTCTGGTGATGGCTGCGGAGATCCGGCGCATCGCGACTGAGAAAAAGTCCGAATTCGACCCGAGAAAGTTTCTGCAACCGTCGATAGACGCGCTGAAAGAGCTATGCCGGCAGCGATATGAGGCGTTCGGCGCTGCCGGACAGGCGTCCCGGCTACGGCCACTGCCACTGGCAGAGATGGCCAGACGATACCGCGCCGGCACGCTCACACCGGGCGCCCCGGCGAAAGACGCGGCCTAGCGGCCGATCACGAGAAGAGAGAAGGAGAGTTTCATGGATGCGAAATTAAAGACGTCCGACACGCACACCGAAACCGTGAGCGGCAAGGACCGATATCGGGCCGGCGTGATGGAATATCGCAAGATGGGCTATTGGGAGCCTGATTATCAGCCCAAGGACACAGACATCATCGCGCTGTTCCGCGTGACACCCCAGGACGGTGTCGACCCGGTGGAAGCCTCGGCCGCGGTGGCCGGCGAATCCTCGACAGCGACCTGGACGGTGGTGTGGACCGACCGGCTGACCGCCTGCGAGAAATACCGCGCGAAATGCTATCGCGTGGACCCGGTGCCGAACGCGCCGGGGCAGTATTTCGCCTATATCGCCTATGATCTGGACCTGTTCGAGCCCGGATCGGTCGCCAACCTGACGGCCTCGATCATCGGCAATGTCTTCGGCTTCAAACCGCTGAAGGCGCTGAGGCTCGAGGATATGCGGCTGCCGGTCGCCTATGTGAAGACGTTCGACGGACCGCCGACCGGCATCGTCGTCGAGCGCGAACGGCTGGACAAGTTCGGCCGCCCCCTGCTGGGTGCGACGGTCAAGCCGAAGCTGGGCCTGTCCGGCCGCAACTATGGCCGTGTGGTGTATGAGGCGCTGAAAGGCGGGCTCGATTTCACCAAGGACGATGAGAACATCAACTCGCAGCCCTTCATGCATTGGCGCGACCGGTTCCTCTACTGCATGGAGGCGGTCAATCGCGCCCAGGCGGCGACGGGTGAGGTCAAAGGCAGCTATCTCAACGTCACGGCCGGTACGATGGAGGACATGTACGAGCGCGCCGAATTCGCCAAGGAACTCGGCTCCGTCGTTGTCATGATCGACCTTGTGATCGGCTATACCGCCATCCAGTCAATGTCGAAATGGGCGCGCCGCAATGACACGGTCCTGCATCTGCACCGCGCCGGCCATTCGACCTATACGCGGCAGAAGACCCATGGCGTGTCGTTTCGCGTCATCGCCAAATGGATGCGGCTGGCCGGGGTCGACCATATCCATGCCGGGACGGTGGTTGGCAAGCTGGAGGGCGATCCCAACACCACGCGCGGCTATTACGATATCTGCCGTGAAGATTTCAATCCGACCAAGCTCGAGAACGGAGTCTTCTTCGATCAGCACTGGGCCAGCCTGCGCAAGGTCATGCCGGTGGCGTCGGGGGGCATCCATGCCGGACAGATGCATCAGCTGATCGACCTGCTGGGCGAGGATGTGGTTCTGCAGTTCGGCGGCGGCACGATCGGGCATCCGATGGGCATCGCCGCCGGCGCAACGGCGAACCGCGTCGCGCTCGAGGCCATGATCCTGGCCCGAAACGAACGGCGTGACATCGTCCGTGAAGGCCCCGAGATACTGGCCGCCGCAGCCCGGAACTGCACTCCGCTGAAGCAAGCGCTCGACGTGTGGAAGGACGTCACCTTCAATTACACGTCGACCGACACGCCTGACTTCGTACCGACCCCCAGCGTAGCGATTTAGGAGGCTATGACCATGCATTTGACCCAAGGCTGCTTTTCATTCCTGCCCGATCTCACCGACGCGCAGATCGTCCAGCAAATCCAGTACTGCCTGGATAATGGCTGGGCCGTGAATATCGAATTCACCGACGATCCGCATCCCCGCAACACCTATTGGGAGATGTGGGGACAACCGATGTTCGACATCGCTGACGCCCAAGGGGTGATGCTGGCGCTCGCCGACTGCCGTAAGCATGCCAATGGCTATATCCGCCTGTCGGCATTTGATTCCAGCCCTGGTTGGGAATCGGTCCGCCTATCCTTCATCGTCGGACGGCCGAAGGACGAGCCCGGCTTCCGGCTAACCCGCCAGGAGGGTGCGGGACGGACGATCCATTATACGACCCAGCCCTATGCCGTGGATCGTCCAGAAGGTGAGCGCTACCGGTGAGTATCGCGTGTCGCCATGACTGATATCGTCGATACATCTGCCTCACCGCCGGCCGCGATCGACCTTAAGGCGGAATTCGGCGAGGCCGGCCTCGCCGACATGCTGTCCGCCCTCGATGACGAGCTGTTCGGGCTGAAGCCGGTAAAAGCGCGTATCCGTGAGATCGCCGCTCTGCTGCTGGTCGAGCGCGCCCGGCGGCGGCTAGGCCTGACCAGCGGTCCGCCGACCCTGCATATGTCTTTTACCGGCAACCCCGGCACAGGCAAAACCACCGTCGCGCTGAGAATGGCGGGCATCCTGCATCGGCTGGGCTTCACCCGTCGGGAGCAGTTAATCGCGGTCACACGCGACGACCTGGTGGGGCAATATATCGGCCATACCGCGCCGAAGACTAAGGAGGTGTTAAAGAAGGCGATGGGCGGCGTGCTGTTCATCGATGAGGCCTATTACCTGTCGCGTCCGGAAAACGAGCGTGATTACGGACAGGAATCAATCGAGATCCTGCTGCAGGTGATGGAAAACCACCGCGCGGATCTGGTGGTCATACTTGCCGGCTATCCCGATCGGATGGAGACATTTTTTGCATCGAATCCCGGATTCAGATCACGCATCGGCCACCACATCACCTTTCCCGACTATGACGATGAGGAGTTGGTTGCCATCGGCGACTTGATCCTGTCGAAGGAGGACTACCGGTTGAGTGCGGATGCGAAGGAAGCCTTCACCCGCTATGTTGCACTACGCAAAACACAGCCCCATTTCGCCAATGCACGATCAGTGCGCAATGCGCTCGACCGCGCGCGACTGCGGCAGGCGAACCGGTTAGTGCACGGTCATCCCGGCGCAGTGACACCCGATGACCTGATGACGATTGAAGCAGCGGACATATTGGCAAGCCGGGTCTTCGCACCATCTTTAGTAGATGAGGGTTCGCCCTGAGTAGTACTTTAGGAGGAAGCGATCTTTCTTGACGGGGATATCCGGCGAGACTAGTCTCAAACGGTACATTAGAATCATTCTTATTTTTTGGAGGAAGCGAAATGAAGTGGAAGACACCCAAGATCATCGAAATCGCCGTTGGCATGGAAATCAACTGCTATGCCTGCGCCGAACTGAAGTAACCGACATTGCCCCGCGACCGCGCGGGCGGGATCGCGGGGCATATCCTTGTTAACGATAGTTCTTGGTGCCGCCGCGGGGGGCGGCTTCCCGCAATGGAATTCAAACGCGCCCGGATGCCGGCGGGCGCGAAGGGGCGATCCTGTCGCTAAACCCAGAACGCAGGCGGGCCTCGCGGTCACCGGCGACGGGGAAGCATGGTTCCTGCTGAATGCATCCCCCGATCTCAGGCAGCAGATCGAGTCCACCCCCCAGCTTCAGCCGAGGCACGGGCTGCGTTCCTCACCCATTGCAGGGGTGGTCCTCACGGGTGGTGACGTCGATGCGATCACCGGGCTTCTGACACTCAGGGAGCGGCAACCCTTCACGATTTATGCCACCAGCCGCGCCCACGGCGTATTGGACGACAACCCGATTTTTGAAGTGCTGGCGCGCGACGTCGTCCATCGGCAAGTCGTGCGGCTTGAGGAGCCGGTCGGGCTTGAAACGCCAGAGGGCAGAGCCAGCGGCCTGACGATCACGCTATTCGCGGTTCCCGGCAAGGTTCCGCTTTACCTTGAAAACCCTGGCGAAACGCCGGGAATAACGGAAGGCGAGCATACGATCGGGGTCGCGCTGACAGACGGCCATAAACGGTTTTTCTTCATTCCGGGATGCGCAGAGATGACCCCTGCCCTCGCAGAACGCCTACAGGGCGCCGACGCGGTCTTCTTCGACGGTACATTATGGGCCGACGATGAGATGATCCGCGCCGGTCTTGGTCAAAAGACCGGCCGCCGAATGGGGCATATGAGCCTGTCCGGACCGAACGGCACGCTGGCCGCCTTCCGATCGATCGATGCGAGGCGCAAGATTTTAATTCACATCAACAATTCCAATCCTGTTCTACTCGACGATGGGCCTGAACGGGCGATCGTCGAAAAAGCCGGGTGGGAAGTCGCCTTCGACGGCATGGAGGTGGCGCTGTGACAAACAGTATCCTATCTCCCGAGGGCCTGGAGGCCGCGCTGAGGGAGATCGGCGCAACGCGCTACCACAATCTCCACCCGTTCCACAGGCTGCTCCATAGCGGGAAACTGACGCGGGGAGAGGTCCAGGCCTGGGCACTGAACCGCTATTATTATCAGAGCCGCATTCCGGCCAAGGATGCGACATTACTGGCGCGGCTGCCCACGGCCGATCTGCGCCGTAGCTGGCGCAGCCGTCTCGTGGACCATGATGGCGTTGAGCCGGGAACCGGCGGCATCGCCCGCTGGCTGAAGCTGGCGGAGGGCGTCGGCCTCGATCCGGCCTATGTCGAATCGACCAAAGGTTTGCTGCCGGCAACGCGCTTCGCGGTTGACGCCTATGTCGCCTTCGTGCGCGATCGCACGCTGCTTGAAGCAATCGCATCCTCGCTGACTGAGCTTTTCGCACCCACCATCATCGCCGAGCGGGTTTCCGGCATGCTGGCGCATTACGACTTCGTCACTCCCGAGACGCTGGCCTATTTCACGCCGAGGCTAACGCAGGCGCCGCGCGATGCCGATTTTGCCCTCGGCTATGTCAAGCAGCATGCCAGGTCCGACGAACAGCAGCAGGCGGTGCTGGATGCGCTGCGATTCAAATGCGACGTGCTGTGGACTCAGCTCGATGCCTTGTACTTCGCTTATGTCGAGCCCGGCCTGATTCCGCCGGGCGCCTTTACGCCCGTTAACCGGCAATGAACGCCGGGTTGAATGCAGCGGTTGCACCCGCGCTCGCGCCCGGCGTGAAGCTGCGCTTCGACAAGGTGCGCGAAGGCTGGGTGTTGCTGGCGCCGGAGCGGCTTTTCGTCATCGATGAGCAGGCCCTCGACATATTGAAGCTGGTCGATGGCGCGCGGACCCTCAAAGTCATCATCGACGACTTGGCGGAGCGTTTCGACGCGCCACGGGACCTCATCGAAACCGATGTCGTCGCCATGTTGCGCGACCTCGCCGACAGAGGCGCGATTACACTATGAGCACGCTTGAACCCCCATTGGCGCTGCTCGCGGAGCTGACCCACCGTTGCCCGTTGCAGTGTCCCTATTGCTCAAACCCGCTGGAGCTCGATCGCGCCAGCGGCGAGCTGGATACTGCGAATTGGATACGGGTACTCGCCGAAGCAGCGGCAATCGGCATTCTACAGGTTCACTTCTCCGGCGGCGAGCCGACGGCCCGGAAGGATCTGCCCGCGATCGTGCGCGCCGCGGCGGAAAGCGGGCTTTACAGCAACCTGATCACCTCCGGTGTGCTGCTCGACGAGCGATCATTGGCAACGCTGGTTGAAGCCGGCCTCGATCATGCGCAGCTCAGTTTCCAGGATGTCGAACCGGCCAACGCCGACCGTATCGGCGGCTTCAAGGGCGGCCATCGCCGCAAGTTGGAAGTGGCCCGGCTTATCAAGGCCGCGGGGCTACCGCTGACTCTCAACTTCGTCGTTCACCGGCAGAATCTCGAACGCTTACCGCAAATGATCGCGCTCGGGCTGGACTTTGGCGCCCAACGGATCGAAATCGCCCATGTCCAATATTACGGCTGGGGTCTCGTCAATCGGGACGCGTTGTTGCCCAGCAGGGTGCAGCTCGACGCGGCGACAGAGGAGGTCGAGACGGCGCGCCTGCGGCTCAAGGGCCGCCTCGTTATCGATTATGTCGTACCGGATTATTATGCGGCCCGGCCTAAGGCCTGCATGGGCGGCTGGGCCCGCCGTTTCATCAACATCACGCCGGCCGGATTGGCATTGCCCTGCCATGCGGCCCAGTCCCTGCCGGGCTTCGATTTCCCGTCCGTGCGGACCCATTCGCTTGCTGATATCTGGCAAAGCTCACCAGCATTTTTGCGTTTTCGCGGTACGGAGTGGATGGCAGAACCCTGCCGGTCCTGCGAACGGCGGGAGATCGATTGGGGCGGTTGTCGCTGTCAGGCCTTCGCCTTAACCGGCGACGCGGCCCGCACCGACCCGGCCTGCGCGCTGTCGCCGGACCATGGCGTAATGGAGGCGGCAGTGGCCGCGCGCGGCGGCGAACCTCCGCCATTCCGGTATCGGCGAATCGGCGCGGTCGAGACCGCCTAGACCGGGAAAAGCGGGCGCTGTCCGGTTACTTGCATTGCAGATTGACCTCGGCCTGTGCGCGCCGCAGCTTTTCCACCGAGTCCTTGCCGACCGGCGTATCGCGGAACAGGTTGCCCCGGTCGCCGAGCCCACCCTGCTGCATACTGAGTACGGTCTCGGCCTTTTCGTAGTCGTCATAGGTCATGCTGTCGGCAATCGTATCGATGCCGCAGGCGCATTTCTCAAGCAGTTCGCGCTTGAAGGAATTGGCTGCCATGCAACCGATGACGTAATCGGCCCGCGCCGCCGTGGGATAATCGTTTTTCGGATGGCGCTCCTGTGCCCGCGCCGGCACGGCATACACCAGCGAGGCGAAGACGAGACCGGCGACGAGCAGGCGCGTCATTCCGGCTTTTCCTTCATAAACGTTATTGTCTCGGACCAAGCCGGTGCGCCCGAGCCAGGGTCGGGCGGCATTTCCGCCGCCAGCATGTCGATCTGGCCGGGAACATCCTCCGACAGGACAAAACGATATGTCTTGTTACGGAAGGATGGAAGATTGGTGAGCCGGGGATCGTCGACAAAGGGCTTTAACGTGACCAGACGCGCAGCAACATTCTTGCCTCCGAACGTGACGGTTGCGTCGGAGATGATGGCGCGGTCGACGAACGCGGCGCGGATATGATCCCGGAAATGGGCTGCGGCGATGCCGGTCTGACTCTTCATATCCAGCACGTCGTGCTCTAGGAACAGCATCAGCAGAGGATTTCCGGAGAAATCATCAACGGCCGGGAAGAATAGGTGATGCGGGCCCGTCAAGAAGTCAAAGCTTACATATTTCGTTCCGTCGGGATGGATTTTTTCGACGTTGACGTTGACTGTATCGGTTAGTGGCTCCGGGCCGGCGCGCTCGAGCCGGTAGACGAGCGTCTCGGGATGAGTGATATTCTTCAAGTGCGGCGTCTCGAACAGCGCCATCTGAGCCGGGCTTAGCGGTGCTTCGGCAGCGCGCGCCGCAACCGGAAACAACAAAACTGAGAATGCGAGGGTCGCCAGCAACGCACCTGATCTGCGGCATCGGGTCATCCCACCTTCCCTATGCGGCGTTTTCGGGCAATAGTTATCTCGCACGTGCGAGATCGGTAATTCCGCACTGATGCGAACCCCGGGTGACTTCGGTCGTTGTGGGTTCATGTTCATGGTCCGACCGCGGCACGATCCGCAGTACAGGAGGGCAAATGATCGAATTGGTAATCGTCTATTGCATGGTCGGCGACCCGAAACAGTGCCTCGAACAGCGGCCGGTGTTCGAACAGCCGCTGACCCCGATGAGCTGCCTGATGGGCGCGGAGCTGACGGCGGCGGACTATGTTAAGGAACACCCGACCTGGAAGCTCGCCAGCTGGCGCTGCGAAAAGGATAAGCCCCACGAAACGCCGACCTGAGTGTCGTTCGCGCCGGGTCCTCAATAGAGGACTACGGTGCGAATCGACTCGCCGCGCGTCATCAGATCGAAGCCTTCGTTGATGCGCTCGAGCGGCAGTGTGTGGGTGATCAGATCGTCGATATTGATCTTCTTTTCCATGTACCAGTCGACGATCTTGGGTACGTCGGTCCGCCCTCTGGCACCGCCGAAGGCCGATCCCTGCCAGACGCGCCCCGTCACCAGCTGAAAGGGCCGGGTTGAGATTTCCTGGCCTGCGGCGGCGACGCCGATGATGGTCGAAACCCCCCAGCCCTTGTGGCAGCATTCCAGCGCTTGCCGCATGAGGGTGGGGTTGCCAACGCATTCGAAGCTGTAATCGGCGCCCCCCTTGGTAAGTTCGACCAGGTGCCCGACCACGTCGCCCTGAATTTCGGTCGGGTTAACAAAATGGGTCATGCCGAATTTGCGCGCCAACGGCTCGCGGGCGGGGTTTATATCGACGCCGACGATCATGCCGGCGCCCACCATCTTGGCTCCTTGAATGACATTGAGACCGATGCCGCCTAGCCCGAACACCACGACGTTGGCCCCAGCTTCGACCCCTGCCGTGAACAGTACCGCGCCGATTCCGGTGGTCACGCCGCAACCGATATAACAGACTTTATCGAACGGCGCGTCCTCACGGACCTTCGCCGCCGCGATCTCGGGAAGCACCGTATAATTGGCGAAAGTCGAGGTCCCCATATAATGGTATATCGGCTGGCCTTTGAGGGAAAACCGGCTCGTACCGTCCGGCATCAGGCCGCGCCCCTGAGTGGTGCGAATCTTCTGGCACAGATTGGTTTTCTGGCTGAGGCAATACTCGCATTCGCGGCATTCCGGCGTGTAGAGCGGAATAACATGATCGCCAACCTTCAAAGACCTCACGCCGGGGCCGATCTCAACGACGACGCCAGCGCCCTCATGACCCAGGATCGAGGGGAATATTCCTTCGGGATCGGCGCCCGACAGCGTGTACATGTCCGTGTGGCAGATTCCGGTCGCACGGACCTCGACTAGAACCTCGCCTTCTTTCGGTCCTTCGAGCTGCACGGTCTCAAGCGAGAGCGGTTTGCCCGGTTCAAACGCGACAGCAGCGCGAACATCCATGGCCTTCTATCCTCCAGCCTGTCTTGTGAATCGGGACGGCTTCGCGTCGACAAAAAGCGTCGTCGCCCTTGAATTTGCCTATTCCAGCCCGCTTCCCCGGTGTGGCGCAAGGGCTCAGTGAAATAGGTCCACCGCGCTCTGCTGCCTTGCAGCAAAATCCATAAATTCTGCTTAAGTGTCTCGATAAGCACGGTAAATAGGGTCATGCGGTCTATCGGCCCGCCACCCGTGCGGCTCTGTCGGACCCAGGGTAGGACTAAGGTCGAATCGACCGCCACCGCTCGGCGCGCAATCGTGCAACTGCATATTGAGCCCCCTTCAAAGCGGGGATGAGGTCATAGCGTCACCATGCGGCGCATGCATGACCATAAACCGGGAGGTACGTAGCATGAAGCTTACCTATGTTTCCTTGATGGCCTGCTCCGCGCTTATCTTCGCCGGCTCTGCCCTCGCAAATGATGAGTTGCTGAAGCTGCAGAAAGACCCCAACCAGTGGGCAATGCCCACCGGCGACTATGCCAACACGCGGCATACCGATCTCAAGCAGATCACCGCGTCCAACGTCAAGGACCTGAGGCCGGCCTGGACTTTCTCGACCGGCGTTCTGCGCGGACATGAAGGCGGCCCGCTGATTATCGGCGATGTCATGTACGTCCATACGCCGTTTCCGAACGCCGTCTATGCGCTCGATCTCAATAATAACGGCGTGATCCTCTGGAAATACGAACCCAAGCAGGATCCCAACGTGATTCCGGTCATGTGTTGCGACACCGTCAATCGCGGCGTCGCCTACGGCGACGGCAAGATCATCCTCAATCAAGCGGACGCCAACGTGGTCGCGCTCGACGCCAAGACCGGCAAGGAGGTCTGGAAGGTGGCCAACGGCGACCCCAAGAAGGGTGAAACCATGACAAGCGCCCCGATGGTCGTGAAGGATAAAGTGTTCGTTGGCATCAGCGGCGGCGAATTCGGCGTGCTGGGCCGCCTGACTGCGCTCAATCTCAAGGACGGTTCGGTGGCCTGGAAAGCTCTTTCGGTGGGACCTGACGACCAGATCCTGTTCGATCCGCAAAAAACCACCAGTATGGGCAAGCCGGTAGGCGCCAATTCGTCACTGTCCACCTGGCAGGGTGATCAGTGGAAGACAGGCGGCGGCGCTACCTGGGGCTGGTATTCGTACGACCCTCAGCTGAACCTCATTTATTACGGCTCCGGCAATCCCAGCACCTGGAACCCGACCCAGCGTCCGGGCGACAATAAATGGTCGATGACGATTTTTGCCCGCAACCCCGACACCGGTGTGGCGAAATGGGTCTATCAGATGACGCCCCATGACGAATGGGACTATGACGGCGTCAATGAGATGATCCTGGCCGACATCCCGGTGAAGGGAAAGCCAACCAAGGCGCTCGTCCATTTTGATCGCAACGGCTTTGGTTACACTCTCAATCGTGAAACCGGCGAGTTGCTGGTCGCTGAGAAATACGACCCGGCGGTCAACTGGGCCACGCATGTCGACTTGAAGACCGGTCGGCCCGAGGTGGTGGCGAAATACAGCACCCAGTCGGGCGGCCAGGATCACAACACCAAGGGCATCTGCCCGGCCGCCCTCGGCTCCAAAGACCAGCAACCGGCGGCGTTCTCACCGGAAACCGGTATGTTTTACGTGCCGACCAACCATGTCTGCATGGATTACGAACCGTTCAAGGTATCCTATACGGCGGGTCAGCCGTTTGTCGGCGCGACCTTGTCGATGTTCCCGCCGGCCGGCCAGAACAATCTCGGCAATTTCATCGCCTGGGATGCCGGTCAGGGAAAGATCGTGTGGTCCGATCCTGAGCCGTTTTCCGTCTGGTCCGGCGCACTTGCGACGGCCGGAGGTGTGGTCTTCTACGGCACATTGGAAGGCTATCTGAAGGCAGTCGATATGAAGACCGGGAAGGAACTTTATAAGTTCAAGACTCCCTCCGGCATCATCGGCAACGTCACCAGCTACACGCATAAGGGCAAGCAATATATTGCCGTGCTGTCCGGGGTCGGCGGGTGGGCCGGCATCGGAATGGCGGCGGGGCTGACTGGCGACACCGAAGGTCTAGGTGCCGTCGGCGCATACAAGGCGCTGTCCAACTATACGCAACTCGGTGGCGTCCTGACCGTGTTTGCCCTTCCCTGAACCGGTTAGTGGGACGCCAACCAATGTTCCCGGCAGGCCACCTTGGCCTGCCGGGAACCCCTTTTCGCCGTTACCGTCATCAAAACACCCAAACAGACCGATCGTCCCATAGGGGTGGCAATGCCGCGCCCACATCGGAACAAAAAACAGCCTGCGGAAGTCCATAATGCCTCATCGTTTCAGCCTGCTCACCCTCGCCGTTCTCGTTATCGCCATTTTCTTCGTCAATTTGCTCTTACTTGCGCCAAACATGCTCGCTCATGCCGCGGACAAGCCTGGGCAAGCCGCCGACCAGAAACCTCCCTACACGGTAGTCAACGGCAAAGTAGACCTGGCAACCTTCAATGGTTATCGCCGCTACGGCGAATCCTGTCTGCGCTGCCATGGGCCCGACGGCGCGGGCAGTTCCTACGCCCCGGATCTGACGGAGTCGCTCAAGCATATGACCCCCGATCAGTTCAATGAGGTGGTAGTCAACGGCCGCAAGAATGTTAGTACCAGTAGCAACAACGTGATGCCGGCCTTCGGCATGACCGAAGACGTTGTCAATTACTTGCCCGACATCTACGGATATCTGAAAGCCCGGGCGGACGGCGCACTTGGGCGCGGTCGGCCCAAGCGCATCGACGGCGATGATTAACCGAATAGTTTTCGGTCTGGCAACTGCCCTCCTTGTGACCCAGGCCCAGGCTCAGGTTGCCGACCTGGTGCCGCGTACCGCGCTCAGAGTGTGCGCGGACCCGAGCGCCCTACCCTTCTCCAACGACAAAAAGGAGGGATTCGAGAACAAGATTGCGGATGTCATCGGCCAGGATATCGGTGTTCCCGTCACCTATGTCTGGTTCCCCCGGATTGGCGCTTTCGCGCGGCAGACACTGCAGAAACGATTGTGCGATCTTGTCATGGGAACGGCGTCGGGAGACGGCGAGATGGACACGACCACCCCCTATTATCACTCAGGCTATATGATCGTAAGCCGCGCCGATGCGGGCATTACCGCCAATACGATCGGCGACCCGTCACTCACGAGTATGAGGATCGGGCTGATCGCGGCCACTCCGCCGACGGATCTGCTGGTGCGTCATGGTCTCATGCCGCACGTGACGTCTTATTCGCTTTCGGTGGATTCGCGTTTCGAGTCGCCGGCGCGGCAGATGATTCAGGATATCATCGACCACAAGATCGATGCCGGGCTGCTGTGGGGACCGATCGCGGGCTACTATATCAGCCACGAACATCTGCCTCTCAAGGCCGTCTTCATAGACCCGGAGCCTGATTCCGCACGTCTCGACTATCATATCTCCATGGGCGTGCGCGTTGGTGAGCCGGACTGGAGACGCCGCGTTAACCAGGCAATCCAGAAACGGCAAACGGAAATTGCGGCCATTCTGACCGACTACGGCGTGCCGCTGCTGGACGAGCAGAACCGCGCGATCGCCACCGAGCAGCCGCCGGCGCATTGAACGTTCTTCCAAAGTCCGCGCATCTGCAGAATTCCGAACTCCCCGGCCAAACTGGCCGAGGTTTGCACTCGAGCAATTGGAGTGATCTTTTGGGTGCACCCATCCTGATATGGCGCGTCAGTCCCTGCCCAGTTGCGTGTGAAGATAAGGGCAGCGAACGGGGTCAGTGAAAAGATCGCAACTGGTCTAGCGGGAAAGCCGGCTGAGGAGACCAAGGCTGATCCGGCGGATGAACTCTTCCGCTCCCAACGCCTCGACCGGATTCGGCCTCATTGGTGCCGAACTTGCGCAGCTGCTCGCACCCCAAAGGTCCGCAAGCTGATCGTTTTCCCAATCGTCGCTGAAACAGGACAGCGTTGCATCCGAGGCGTTATCGCAACGCCGTCCGGGGCTTAACGGAAGTCACTTTCGAAGATTTGCATTACAAGAACAACCGCCAAATCTTGCCTCACCGTATTGTTTCAAGTTGAGAACATTACGACGACATCAAATTAAATCAGACATTAAGCATTAAGATGAGTGCTCCAGTGTGGTGAATGTCAATTATGTCTGGAGCAGTTTCATCATGCATTCGACCATAAAGACACCAAGCTCTCATGCCTTTCGTATTCCTTGGTTAAATCACACGCCGGCAACGGCCGGTTTCTCATCAGGCGCCCTCCAGGATCACCGGCGGACCGGCGGACCGGCGACCACTTCAGCAGATCCCGGTCAGTTCATCATTGAATTTTTGATCCAGTTCTCAAAGCTCAATCGGGTAAATATTAGAGATGAGCAGGATCGCCGTGATCGGCTGGGTATGTTGCTGGATAGAACCCTCGATCTCAAGATAATCGGCGATTTCCTTCTCGCATCAAACAAGTCGGCAAGGGCTTCCCAGGAGCGTCGGAACTTCGATCGGAATCTCCGCAGCTATCTGATTGATAGGATCCGCGCCGTGATCGGGAATTTCACCCCTCGCCGTCTGCGCGTGATCGATCACTACAAGGATGGCGTTGCCACAGTCGTGGTGACCGAGCTCACATTTAGCCTGTTCTCGCTCCATTTTCGGTGGGTTGTTGTCGACAAGCCCGGGGGATGGCGGGTGTGTAACCTGGTCATCGAGGAAATCGATTTGGCGACACTCCTGCGGGAAAAGCTGACCGCATAGCCATGTTGGACGCCGGAAAGATATTTCCCTCCAATGTTTTCCTTTCCGCGAACACTATAATTCTATTCGGGGCGCGAAATGACCGATCTAACGCGCAAGATCCGCAGGGGACTCTCCTTGCTGACCGTTACGGCCTTTGGCCTGATTTTGGCGCCATTGCCGGCATCAATGGCCGCCCAACCTCAAGACCCGGTACAATTCGTGCAGGAGCTCGGGGACAAGGCCATTGCACAACTGGCAAATACAGGGCTATCGGCTGAGGAGGAGCAACTACGATTTCGCCGTTTGCTGGATCAATATTTCGATCTGGCCGCCATTGGCAGATTCACCGTTGGCCGTGCCTATTGGGCAAACGCCAGCGCGGATCAACAGCAGGAATTTTTGTCCCTTTACGAAGCGCAGTTAACCGATATCTACGCCAAACGCTTTCAGCAGTATTCGGGAGAACGATTCACCGTGACCGGTCAGCAACGCGACGGCGAAGGCGACCCGGTAGTGAACAGTCAAGTCCATCGGCCGAGCGGGGGCGCGCCTGTGGCAGTGCAATGGCGTGTTCGTTCAGCAAGCGGCGGATTTAAGGTCGTGGACGTCGTGATCGCGGGCATCAGTATGGCGGCCACCGATCGTCAGGAATTCGCAGCGGTGATCCAGCG
>JAQGIF010000308.1 GCA_028291345.1 Rhodospirillales bacterium
CTGCGCTATGAAATAGATGCAGGGAAAACCCCAAAGCATTCTATGATCGCGGCCCGACGAAGCCACAGCCTTGAAATTAGGGCTGTCTTGACCCTGCTGCGCCACTGCCGGGTATGGCTTTTGCTCCGCGAGCCTCCGGTCAGCAGGACGCTACTCCACCCTCCAAAATTGTATTAAGGCTCGCGTTCGCGGTCGTCGAATCGTCCAACACGCCACTTCTGCTGCTCGACGGCGATCTGATCGTGATCGCGGCGAGCACATCGTTCTGCAGTGCCTTCCAAATGGACTTGGCCCGCGTGTAGGGTCAGCCGATATTCACTCTGGGGTTGGGGGAATGGGATATTCCCCATTTCCGTTCGCTCCTGGCTTCGACGGTTTCAGGTGACGCCGAGATCGCGGCCTATGAAACGAAGCTGAATGTCGCGGGCCGGCCACCCAGCAGCCTGGTGCTCAATGCCCGCAAACTCGATTACGGGAACACGCAGCCCACCCGGCTGCTGCTGGCAGTGCTGGACGTCACTGACTCCCTCGCCGGCGGGAAGCTGAAGGACAAGTTGCTGCGGGAAAAGGCTATCCTGTTGCAGGAGGTCCAGCATCGAGTCGCCAACAGCCTGCAGATCATCGCCAGCATGCTGATGGTCAGCGCCCGCAAGGTGCAGTCGGAAGAAACGCGGGGCCATCGCACGATGCGCATCATCAGGTGATGTCGATCGCCGCCGCACAGCAGCAGCTTGCGGCCTCTACGCTAAGCGAAGTCAAGCTGCGCCCATATTTTACCCAGCTGTGTCAAAGTTTTGCGCATCGATGATCTATGACCACAAACAATCGACGCTGGATGCGACGGTCGATGACAGCAGCATCGAAGCGACCGTCTCGGTCAGCCTGGGGCTGATCGTCACCCAGTTGGTGATCAACGCCTTGAAACATGCCTTTCCGGGACGTCACCAGGGCAAGATACTGGTCGACTACCGGTCCGAGGGTGGTAATTGGACCCTATCGGGCAGCGACAACGGCGTGGGCGTGGCTGCCAATGCCACAACCGCCAAGCCTGGCCTAGGTACTAGCATCGTCGAGGCCTTGGCCAATCGGCTCGAGGCTGAGATTCAAATCTCGAGCGCAAAATCCGGGAACCACAATTTCGGTCACACACTCCGCCACCATCGCCGCCAGCAACGTGAACAGCGTGCCGGCGGATCGGGCCGTACAGCGCCTAGTCAGCCCAGCTTTGCAATCAACGCCTGGGCGGCGGCCGGATTGCGCACCTTCGCGCCTGAGATGAAATAGGCGAAAACATCGCCACGCTTCGCCCAAGTCTTGATCTGTCTGGCGAGAGTGTCCAGTTCGGCATCGGTAACGCCGATCTCCAAATCCTCCCTGCTCGTCATCAGCCGCGCATAGGCGAAATCGGCGGTCGGCTGATCGATCTCGGGAAAGTCGTCGTCCTTGGCATAGACGATCGCGACGCGATGCTTGCGGGCCAGGTCGTAGAACGCTTCACAGGCGAAGGTCGGGCTGCGCACCTCGACGGCATGGCGCAACGCGATGCCGTCCATCTCCTTGGGCAGCAGGCCCAGAAATGCGCCGAAGTCCTCCTGATCGAACTTTTTCGTCGCCATGAATTGCCAGTTGATCGGACCGAGCTTTGGGCCCAGTTCGGTCAATCCCTGACCCATGAATTTGGCGATCGACTCTCCGCTCTCGGCCAGCACCCGGCGGTTGGTGCAGAAGCGCGATCCCTTGACCGAGAAGACGAACTCGTCCGGCGTCTCGTCGCGCCATTTGCGCCAGTTATCAGGCTTGAAGGTCGAATAATAGGTGCCGTTGATTTCTATGGAGGTCAGTGCACGCGATGCGAATTCCAGCTCCCGCTTCTGCGGCAGGTCGACGGGATAGAACACACCGCGCCACGGCTCGAACGTCCAGCCGCCGATGCCGATCCTGATCTTACCGCTCATGTTTTTCCCCCACCGGTCGCACGCTCCCGGAAGGTACGGCGGACAAAACCGCGAGGCAAACGCAATGCGGCCCTTTCGCGGCTTTCCGATCACGCTGGTTCGTGCGATTCATTAAAATCGAACGCACCAAGGAGCGGCGTTTCACGGAGATTGCATTGATCGGATTCCTGGTCGGGCTCGTCGAATATTGTCAACGCCATGCCCGGCCGGTGCTGTGCGCCGCGCTGATCGCCGCGGGGGCCGGCGGCTATTTCGCCACGAACAATCTCGGTCTGGTCGCCGACACCAACAAGCTGTTTTCTCCTGAACTCGCCTGGCAGAAAACTCAGACCGGGTTCGACCAGGCCTTCCCACTGACCACCATGCAAACGGCCATCGTCATCGAGGGCAAGTCGGCCGACGCTGTAGACAGCGGCACCAATGACCTCACAGCCGCGCTCGCCAAGCGGCCAGACCTCTTTAAGACGGTTCAGCGGCCTGATAGCGGTCCGTTCTTCGACACCCACGCGATCCTGTTCCTGAGCCCGGCGGAATTGGCCGAGTTCTCCGACCAGATCGCCCAGGCGCAGCCGCTGATCGGCCCGCTGGACGCCGATCCCTCACTGAGGGGCCTGTTCGGCGTGCTGACGCAGGCGATCGACGATGTCACCCACGGCGGGGCAACCGGCGAGGCACTGCATACGCCTTTCGAAGCCTTCGCGGCGGCGATCCGCTCGGTGATCGCCGGTGCCCCGCAGCCGGTCGATTGGGGCGCGCTGATGGCAGGCGGTGCCGCGCCCCGGCCTGAGGAACTGCGTCATTTCATCCTGGTGCAGCCGGTCCTCGATTTCGGCGCGCTTCAGCCCGGCGCACGCGCCAGCGCGGCGATCCGCGCTATGGTCCACGACCTGCATTTCGGGCAGCGCGGATTAACCGTGCGCCTGACCGGCGAGGTTCCCCTGGCCGACGAGGAATTCGCCAGCGTGATTGAAGGTGCGGGCCTTGAGACCTCCATATCCTTTGGGCTGGTCATCGTCCTGCTATTGCTCGGCTTGCGCGCGCCCCGGCTGATTCTCGCTATCGTCGTCACGCTGCTGGTCGGGCTGGTGCTGACTGCAGCCTTCGCGGCGGCAGCGGTCGGGTCGCTGAACGTGATCTCGGTCGCCTTTGCCGTTCTGTTCATCGGCATCGGTGTCGATTTCGGCATCCAGTTCACTATGCGCTTCCGCGCCGAATTGTTCGAGCTAACCGGCGGAACCAAGCCGAACGACGCCGCCGTCGCCACCGCACTGGCACTGTCCCGCACCGCCCGGACGATCGCCGCGCCGCTAAGCGTCGCCGGGCTGGCAATCGCCGCCGGCTTCTTCGCTTTCCTGCCGACCGATTATAAAGGCGTCTCCGAACTCGGCCTCATCGCGGGCGGCGGCATGATCATCGCGCTCACGGCCAGCCTGACTGTGCTGCCTGCCATGCTGTCGCTGCTTCCGGTGCGCGGAAAGCCGGAGCCGGCGGGCTTTCGCTGGGCCGCGCCAATCGATGCGCGGCTGGCGCGCTGGGCCAAGCCGATATTGAGCGTGGCGCTGGTGATCGCCGGGGCGGCCCTGCTCACGGTCGAGCGGGTGCGTTTCGACGGCGATCCGCTGAACCTGAAGGACCCCAACCGAGAGTCCGTGATCGCGGCGCGTATGCTCTCGAAAGATCCTTCCGGCACGCCCTATCGTATCGACATCACCGCGTCCGGCCCAGCCGAAGCCGCCGCGCTACGCGTCAAGCTGGAGGCGCTGCCGGAAACACGACAGGTGCTGACCCTCGCCAGTTTCATTCCTCCCGGTCAGGCGGCGAAGCTGGAGATTCTCGACCAGACCAAATTCCTGCTCGGCCCTCCGCTGGATAGCGCGCCCAAGCGCACGCCGCCAACCGAGACCGAAGAGCATGAATCCGCAGAATCCTTCATTACTCATCTGAAGACGACCCTGGCGGGCAAGGCCGGGGCGAAGCTGGGTAAGGCTGGACATGAATTGAGCGCCGCGCTCGACGCCTTCCTAGCCATGCCGGGCGGCGGCGATACCGCCGCGCTGCGCCGGACTTTGCTCAGCGGTTTCGCCGGGCCGGTCGCGTCGCTGCGCCAAGCCCTATCGGCGGATTTGATCGCCGCCGATAACCTGCCCGCCGAGATCAAGGAAGCCTGGATTTCCGCGGACGGGCGGGCGCGCATCGCGGTGTTTCCCAAGGGCGACATGCGCGACCCCCAACAGCTCAAATCCTTCGTCGACGCGGTCCGTACCGTGGCGCCGGAAGCGACCGGAACGCCGGTCGACATCTTCGAGGCCGGCGACACGGTCGGCAGCGCTTTCGCGCGTGCCTCAACCCTGGCGTTGATCGCCATCACCTTGTTCCTGGGCGTGATCCTGCGGCGCGCGCGCGACGTGCTGGTCGTGCTGATCCCGCTGCTGCTGGCAGGGCTGTTCTCGCTGGCGACCGCCGTGTTGGCAGGCCTGCCTTTCAACTTCCTTAATATTATCGCCGTGCCGCTGCTGCTGGGCATTGGCGTCGCGTTCGACATCTATTTCGTCATGGCTTGGCGGGCGTCGCGCGGGCCGGTCGCGCTGCTGCAGACTGCCACCGCGCGGGCGGTGGTCTTCAGCGCGCTGACCACCATGACCGCCTTCGGCAGCCTGGCGCTGTCGCCTCATGCTGGAACCGCCAGCCTGGGCGAGTTCCTGATGATCTCGCTCGGCTATGTCCTGCTCTGCACCCTGTTCGTGCAGCCGGCGCTGATGACGGTTTGGGACCGGGCGACGGTCCCGGCGGTCAGGTCCAGGGCGTAACCGCCGGGACCTCGCATGGCCCCTCGGCATCGACCGTACCGAAATCGGCCGGGCCGACGATTTCCAAATATTCCATGTCGGGCGAGTAATCGAACAGATAATGGATGATGCCAGGCTGCTGGTGAACGCAGTCGCCGGCTTCGACCAGGGTCACCTTGTCTCCATACATGAATTTGGCCCAGCCCTTGACCATAATAACGATCTGGAAATCGGCGATATGCTTATGCCAGCCGGTTCCGTCAGTCGGCGGCAGTTTCGCCCTGACCAAATGGGCGACGACCTTGCCATGGGTCGCTGCGGCGATGCCGAGATCGCGATATTGGAAAAAACCCCTGAGGCCGCCATCCACATAGGCGGTGTCGGTCAGTTTGACATGAGAGAAATCGGTTGCGCCCGCGTCAGTCATAGTAACTCTCCTTGCGTGAGGCTTCCCCCGACCGCACGCCTTGGCACTTCCTCCCTATCTCATCGACCCTTTGTATATCGGCGGACCGCTTAGCTGACCGCTAGCACCAGATTACGAATCTGCGGGTAAATCTGCCCGTCCCACCGTTTGCCGCTGAACGTCCCGTAATGGCCGACGCCCGCCTGAAGGTGATGACGCTTCAGATGCGGGCGCAGCGTGTCGCACAAATCATGCGCCGCCGCCGTCTGGCCCACCGCGCAGATATCGTCGTTCTCGCCTTCCACGGTCAGCAGCGCCGTGCGGCGGATCGCGCCCGGATTAACCTTGCGCCCACGATAGGTCAGCTGGCCTTTCGCCAGCAGCGCCTGCTGAAATACCTTGTCGATCGTCTCGATGTAGAATTCCGCGGGCATGTCGAGCACGGCGAAATACTCGTCATAGAAAGTCATGATCTTTTCGGCCTGTTCGATCCGGCCGTTGGCCAGGTGAAAATACAGGTCGCGATGCGCACTGGTGTGCCGGTCCATGTTCATCGACATGAAGGCGAACAGCTGGATGAAGCCGGGATAGACTTTGCGCCCGGCGCCGGGCAGGCGGAACGGCACGCTATAGATCAGCTTGTCCTTGAACCATTGCAGCGGATGCGAAGTCGCGAGCTCGTTGACGGCGGTGGGGCTGATCCTGACATCGATCGGCCCCGCCATCAGGGTCATGCTGAGCGGCTGGGCCGGATTGCGGTCCTCCGCCATCAGCGACACGGCGGCGAGAGCCTGGACGCAAGGCTGGCAGACCGCCAGCAGATGCGCTTCGGGCCCGATCGTCTCCATGAACTTGATGACATAATCCACATAATCATCGAACCCGAACGGCCCGTTCGACAGCGGTATATCACGGGCGTTCTTCCAGTCGGTGATGTAGACGTCGTGGTCGCGCGACAGAGTCTGGACCGTGTTGCGCAGCAGGGTCGCGAAATGGCCCGACAGCGGCGCCACCACCAGCATCTTGGGCTGGGCTGTGACGATGTCGTCCTTGGCGAAGCGCAGCAGGTTGCAAAAGGGCAGCGACAGCACGACTTCCTCGCGCACCGCGACCTCCCGATTGCCGACCATGACCGTGTCGATGTCGTAGGACGGCCGCGTGTGGATCATCTGGCCGCGCGATGTCAGTTCCAGCATCGCCGCCGCATCGGCCCCGATGCTCGGGCCGCCGAACGATTGGAGTATTTTGTTAAAGCCCAGGCCAGCGCGCGCCATTGCGCGGATCGGCTCGGAGGCGTCGGCATAGGCTTGATAGGCGTGGTAAAGCATGCGTATTCGGTCCGATCGCGTCTAAGAAGCTGCTGAATGTCTTCCCATTAGTCGAACGCGAATGTTTCGCCATGAAGGCTAGTGCTTTTTATATTGCGCTGCAATATCGTTAGGCCCCGCTCGAGCGGTAAAATTGTATCGATCGGATAAGGAGCGGCCATGACCCGTCCCGTGCTGACCATCTCCAGCAAGAACTATTCGTCCTGGTCGCTGCGGGGCTGGCTGCTCTGCCAGCTTGCCGGGCTGGACGTCGACGAGCAGGTCGTCTCGCTGGACGATCCCAGCAACCGCGCCGAACTGCTGCTCCTGGCCCCATCCGTCCTGGTGCCGCGTCTCAATCATGACGGCGCCAGCGTCTGGGATACACTGGCCATCGCGGAATATCTGGCGGAGCTGTTCCCCAAGGCCAACATGCTGCCCAAAGACCGGCTGGCGCGCGCCCATTGCCGCTCGATTTCGGGAGAGATTCATTCCGGGTTCCACAATCTGCGGTCGGCCCTGCCGATGAACCTCAAGGCGCACCACAAGAGCTTTAAGATCTTCGCGGGCGCACAGCCCGACATCGAACGTATCCAGGCAATCTGGGCCGAATGCATCAAACGCTGGGGCGGCCCCTTCCTGTTCGGCGCGCCGACCATCGCCGACGCCATGTTCGCCCCGGTCTGCACCCGCTTTCTGACCTACAGCGTTCCGATCAGCGCCACGGCCAAAGCCTATTGCGACACGATCATGGGTTGGGACCCGATGAAAAAATGGGTCGAGGCGGCGAAGGCCGAGCCGGAAGAGATGGAAGAGTTGGACGTGGAGTTTTAGGCTCCCGTTACATCCATTTCATGTGTCACATATCGAAAATGGCGGAACGTCAGCCTGAGCCGCTTGGCGCGATATCGTCGCTGCTCTGCCGGTACTTCGTCCGATCTGCATGGCGCCGCCCGGCTGCACCGAAACCCTGTCGTTCGAAAATCCGCCCTTCAAGGTGAAAGGCAAGGCGTTCGCCGTGCTCGACAAATATCGGGGTGGTGACACCCTACACCACGAACGTCAGTGATGCCTTCGGCATGGAACGCCTGCGTCTGGCGAATGAAGGGCAGATGCGCGAGAACATCCGCGAAATTATCTCGCGCCTCGTCGTCGCCGGTCAACTAGGCGGCGTGTTGAGCGGTCCCGGACCAATCAAGACGTCTGCCCTGCAGTAAATATCCAGTCGGGCCACACCCTTTCCTATCGACAGGCTTTTGCGATCATAAGCCGGTGCTCGGTTTTTTACGACACCGGTATATTGGCATCGTGCTCCATCATCCGCGCCTTTCTCCAGTCCCCGAACCCGTAATAGGCCAGCAGCAATAACAGCGACACCGCGGAACCGGCCGGGAAGCTCCACCAGATGGCGTCGGCGCCCAGCCGCGGGGTCAGCACCCAGGCGAAGGGTAGGCGGACCAGCCACATGGCGATGAACAGGAAGATCAACGGCGGAACCACGGCGCCGGTCGCGCGCACCACGCTGGACAGCACGAAGGCGACGCCGAAGAGGATGAACGACCAGGACGCGACCGTATGGATATGGCGCGCAATATCCACTGCCGGGCTCTCGTCACCTAAGAATAACGCGAAGGCGGCGCGGTCGATCAAGGTGACGATTAGTACCAGCGCGCCGGTCAGCAGCACATTATACAGCACGCCGATGCCCGCGATCCGGGATATGCGGTCCCACCGCCGGGCGCCGACATTCTGCGCCGCCATCGATGACACGGCGGTGCCGACCGCCATCGCCGGCATCTGGATATAGCTCCAGAGCTGAAAACACGCGCCGTAGGCGGCGACCGTCATCGCGCCATAAAGGTTGACCAGGCTGATCATCGCCAGCATCGATGACGACATCACGATCATCTGCAGGCCCATCGGCAGGCCCTTGGCAATGAGCGCACGCAGGATTTCGCCGTCGAGCCGGAGATAGTGGAATTCGCCGCGTGTGATCCGCAGGAGATTACGGCTTGCGTAGAGCCAGAATATCAGGGCGGCGAGGCCGATCCATTGCGAGAGCAAGGTGGCGAGCGCCGACCCGGCAATGCCGAGCGCCGGGATCGGTCCCATGCCCCGGATCAGGATGGGGTTGAGCCCGACATCGAGGACGGCGGAAATCGCCAGGAAGACGAAAGGCGTCCGGGCGTCGCCGGCACCGCGCAACGCCATCATGACGAAGGTGTAGAGATAGATCGCGGGCAGCGCGAGGAAGATGACGCGCAGATAGGCGGCGGCCAGCCCCAGCACCTCCGGCGGCGTCCGCATCACGGCCAGCATCGCTGGCGCAGCGATGAAGCCTCCCGCGCCGATCGCCAACGACAGAATGATAAAGAACACCAGGGTGGTGCCTACGGTCCGCTTGACTTGTGTCATATTGCACGCGCCAAGACCCTGGCCGATCAGGATCGTGGCAGCTAGCCCCAGCCCGAACCCGACGCTCATCAGGAAGAACATGATGCTGTTGGCGTTCGCACTGGCGCTGAGCCCGTTTGCGCCGATCAGCCGGCCGATCCACACGGCGTTGATCGAGGCGTTGAGCGATTGAAGGATGCTGCTGCCCAGGATCGGCAGCGAAAACATGACGAGAGTCCGCGCGATCGGTCCTTCGGTCAGGACCGGCCTGGCTCGCCTTGCGGGCGGCGGTGCGGCTAAGGGCTCGTCCCTCTTGAGAGAACTCTGGCTGTGCAGCATGAACGCTTTCCTGGAAAGCAGCATGCCGCGCGGGCTAGAGCTGCCGGTGGGAACCGGAAGCTACACCGCATAACCCGTCCGCGCCAACGATGCGTGATCGCCGGTTATACGCCCGACGAACTTGGCGGGCGGTCGGACGGAATGGCCGTATAGCGGGTACGGCGCCTATGACGGTGCCGCAATCTAGCGCGTCGGCGAGATTCCCATTTTTGCGGAGTTGCTGTTCAGCGCTGCCGTCACGTCATGGCCAATCGCGGCGTCATAGCCCTTATGCATGCCGGTCAGGCAGGCCTCGCGCTTGCCGAAGATGACGGACTTCACGGCGCCGGCTTCCATCATGATCTGAGAACTTGTCTGTACCGGCAGGTCCTCCTCAAGCGATACCTTCATGAACAGTTCGACGCCCTGGCGCTGCATTTCCTTGACCTCCGGCGTCGCGTCGGTGCGGCCATAGAGGCGGAAATTGTAGTTGCACACGCCAGCGGTATCCATCGGCTCGGTCCGCTGGAAGAACACGATATGGCGCGCCCCGCCGCCAATCACCGTATTCGGGAAAATGGCATTCACCGAATTGAAATAACAGGAATCCGGCCATTCCGATTCGGGCTTGTCACGCAATTGCGCGATATCCGGCAGCGGCGTGATCATCGCATGATGGTCGCCTAGCTCGACATGGGGCAGCCACCCGCCGCCGCCGGTGCCGAACGTGGTCGGGTGGAGGAAGGGGACATGATAAGCCTCCATGCCGCCATCGACCGCATGCTTCCAGTTGATGCGCGCCGGCTGCCGGTACTGGGCGAGCAGCGAATATTCCGCGAGGTCCATGCCGGCCAGCATGCCCTTCATCGGCCCCATGAACTCATCGAAGTCGAGATGACCTTCCGGCTGCGGATGAACCACGATGACGCCGATATCCTCGGCGGTCGGCAGTTTAATCAGGCCGCGCAACTGATCGGGCTCGAACGACTGGCGGCTGGGAACGGAGATTAGTTCGCCGTCATTACTGTAGGTCCAGCCGTGATACGGACAGGTGAAACCGGCGCCGTGGCCGCAGCCCTCGGCCAGCTTGACGCCGCGATGGCGGCAGGCATTGAGGAAAGCCTGGGCTTTGCCGTCCTTGCCGCGCACGATCAGGATCGGCTTGCCCGCAATATCGCTGGCGAAGTAATCGCCGGGATTGGGCAGGTCGGCGCTGAGCGCGATCAGCTGCGGGCGCTCGAGGAACAGCTTCTGCTTTTCCAGCTCGAATCGGTCCTGGTCGATGAAGCGGCCGATAT
>JAQGIF010000315.1 GCA_028291345.1 Rhodospirillales bacterium
AGTGCTTGAAATCCTCGTCAAAAGTCGAATGCAGCACGGTTCGGTCAAGCCGCCGCTGCCCGGCGCCGACATTCTGTTCCGCCGCCGCATCATGGATAAGCCCCGGACCTGCCAGACCGATCAGCAACCACGTCGCTACAAATAAAAGCCGCATGCTCTGGGTACCCTTTGTTGGCGGTGTTGTAACCCGCAGTGGCGGACGGTGGGACAGCCGCGTAAAGATATTGTATCGGCCTTCCCGGCAAGAACCGGATGACTTCCGCCTATATCGAACCGCGGAGAGATGCGACGGGTGCGTCGAACCTCTCCGCGGCAATCCCACGTGCCGGCCGCATTCAGGGATTAAACGCCCGGACATTGGAACCAGACTGGGCGAAGGGCAGAATGATCGAAAGGAACTTCTGATAGTCGACCAGCGGTGCATCCGACACGTAGATGATGTCGTTGTTCCGCATCGGGAACTTGCTCGCGAGAAACAGAGTGGAGGCATTGCTGAAGTCGGCGCGATAGACGACGGGCATTTCGGGTGGGGCATCCGCCGCGATGGCTAGGCCCAGCTGGCGCAACACTGCGGTATGTTCAAAGCGGAACAGGAAAACGGCGGCGGGATTCGCCAAGTTGTCCGACAGGTCGCCGGCCCGCGCTATCGCGTCCTCCATGGACAAATGACTGTCCTCAAACGGGAAGCGCCGGTTGAGCTGCGTGATACTTGCGCTCTGACCAATAGCGCCGAGCGCGAGGAAGTAGCGGGGCTCGTGCGTGATGACCACGTTGTCCCCTGGCGATAGCTCGATATTCTGCCGTGTATCGCCGAGGACATCAGCCAGCAAAGCGCGGTCGCTATGGCCGTCGCGCTGCAGCGTGACCATGCTTTCATATGTGGGAAAGCGCGGGCCGCCTGATCGCGCGATGGCCCCGAGCAGGCGCACGCCTCCAGGGTCGATACCGAACCGCACCGACGTATTCACGTCGCCAGTAACGTTCACGTCTTTTGAACGTCGGTCCTGGACCGTAACGATCACCTGCGGCTCCAGCGCGCGGTGACTGATGCTGCCCGCGATGGCGCGTTCCAATTGGACGGGCGTCATGCCGACGGCGTGGATGGCGCCGCCGAACGGTACCGTAAATATTCCGTCGCTGTTGACCTGCTGGGGCGGCAACTGAACGAAGTTCCCCTGACTTGTCCCAGGTTGCGCCGGAATAAACAGGCCGCCGGCCTGGGCTTCGAAGACCGTCGCGGATAGGATGTCACCCACGCCAATTCGTATATCAGCCGCCCGGGTGGAGGTGATTCGCTCGTCGAAACCTGACGTGGATGGCTCATTGGCGAGCAAGGCTACGTTATCAGGATCGAGTAGTACCAAGGGATAAGCGAGTTTCGGATGATTGGCCGGGCCGGGATCTCCAGTGTGCGACCGGGCGCTATCGATTACGCCACCCATCCGCGCTCCGGACGAAGGTACAAAGCTGGTGCAGCCGCTTAGCGCCAGGACTGCAACACAAGCGGCGAGCCCCCCATAGGTTCGGCTTACGTGGCGGTCTCCGCGTGGGTTGGCAATCGTTTGAGCATGCATTTGTCGCGTCATCCTTTCAGGATATGCAATCGTTACACTTCGGCCGATTCTGATAATCAGGGTCCGAGCCGGCGCGGTTTGAGGTCTGGCGCAGAATCCATGGTCGAGCACCTTCTCGAAATGAATCGTGTCATAATGGCGGGCGACTGCCCTGAGAGGTTGGATGGCGGCAGTCTTGATGAATTCCGTCACAATGAACGCGGCATCCCCGGCGCGGTTGCCTGACGGCAGTAAACTTTTCGCTTTCGCGAGAGATCGCAGTAACTCAAGGTTAAATCGGCGTCCCCGTAGCCGAGGCGCGCGCCTTGAAACGTTCCCAGCCCGCCAGTAACAGCGACAACTGCTCGGACTGAGATGCCTTGTTACCGCGCGATTTCTGCAAGGCGGCGCGAAGCGCCAGCACGGGGTGTCCCGGACGCTGGTCGGAGCCGTTCTCAAGCGCCGCGAGGAAGGTTGGCGCCAGCACGGAATCGTCGCGCTCCATCACATATGCGGCATAACCGATCACCGAGGCGCGGCCCAAATGCCCCATCTTGCGGGCGAAGCTGCGTAACACAAGCAGCCTTGGATGCTCCGAAATGATCTGTTGGATCTCTGCCGCGGTTGCCTTCGCACTGCGCATTGAGAGTGTTTTGCGTTCATGTTTCCACAACAGGTTTGCCATGGCGTAAGCGAGCGCACGATCGCCGAAGGAGTCCAATCGGTTACCCAGATCAGCGCGCCGCTTGGCGTGATTGTCATAGGTCGCGTACGCCGCCTCGTTCAGACCACGCACGACCTGCACCTCGATTCCGCGATCGGCGAGGATCACGGCCTGCAGCCGATGCTGGCCGTTCAGGAGGCGTCCATCGCGGGCAAAGCAGATCGGCTGCGCGTTGAACATCCAACGGCCCTGCGCAATGTCGCGTGCAATTGCCTCGACATGCGCGCGGCTGACATGGCGGTTGCCAATGTTGTGCGAGAGATACTGCATCGCGAGCCCGGGATTGATGATCTCGACAGCGAAGGCGATTTCTGGCCCATGCTGTGCGGCGCCGTTTAAGGTCCCCCTGGCATGCGCAACTCCAATTGCGGAGGAGTCCAGGCTCGCTGTGGCGCAGTTTGCAACGGGGGCCTGTTCCGCTAGCCCCGTATAGTGTCTCAATCTTGGGAATAGCTCGGCCGTAGCGGCCGGCGCGCCCGGCTCGCCCCAGTAAAGCCGGCGAAGCGTTACGCCGTTCAGAGTAGCGTCCAAGGCCTTTATCGCCAGCGCCAGCAGGTGGGTCGTTGATAAGCTTTGCGACGGCACTTCGCGCCCTCGCTCGATCTCATGCAACAGCTGCACGCCCGGCTCAGTTGGCGCGTAGAACTCCGGACGCATCAGGGCATCGAGCAGCCGGTTGGTCTTTTCGCGATCCAACTGGTAGCCCATGGCAATCAGCGGGCTGCGAACCGATTCTGGCAGCGGGCAACCTGGTAACGCCAGGCTCGCGCACACAGCCGGCTGAAGATGAGGATTAGCGCGCAGCGCGCGATCCATCGTGGCCCAGGAAGGCATCGGACCAAGCTCACCGTCGGTGCCTGAATTGTGGCGCATTAGCTTGATCAATGTCGCCTGCAGCGCGTGGGCATGCGGTACGCCGCGCGCTTCTAAGACACTCGCAAACGAACGGCGGCGCTGTTGATCGATGGTATGGCAGGCGGCCGCCTCGACCCGTTCGGATAGAAATGTCTCAAACGGCGTCTGGGCTTCGACACAGGCTAACAGGCGCTGCAGACCATCCAGCAGCAGACCCTGGCGCGAAATAATTATGGGCATCCCATTTAGGATCCACTGCCCTTCCCGCATGGCACGGGCATAAGCCCGAACCGCGCCGGCGTGGCGCCTTGCGCTCGGCCGGCGCCGCTCGATCAGTCGGGCAGCGTGCTCCACCGTCATCACAATAATACTGCATTGCGGCGATCCATTATCCTCTTCCACCCGGCACCCGGTCAGGAAATTTTCATTCAGCATAAGAAAATTACCAAAAATGGATGTAACATGAGATGTAAATCTGCAAACAACCCCCTCATGCAGCGAACGCCTCGCGTCAAAACCGAATAGGCATCAGAGCGATATAACGCGCCAGTAGCAAATAGTTGCAGAGTGAATCGCCGAATACAGCAAAATTTCGTGCTCCTCCATTTTTGAAACTATTGCGTACTTCGGACGCTACAGGAGTATTCCGCGACCCACCGCGGTGTCTCGAATCGCCCCTCGTTTGTCTGGCCTCTTGAGTATGGCGGCGGTGGCGGTTCAAGCGAGAGGACGCAATTGATGCACCAACGAGCGACCGCCGAGCCTTCAATAAGAACCGAGCGGTCGAACACCACCCTACCGCTCTGCAATACGACGGGAGAGCATCTGCTGAATTACACGCAAGGTGCGTCGCGGTTGCGCCTGGTCTATTTCGTGCACGATCTCGGCGACCCCGCCGTGAGCCGACGGTTATCGATGTTAAGGCCTTTTCTAGCCTCGGCCCTCGTCATCGGTTTCCATCGCGCCGCTGCGGCGCCGCCCCAGGTGGCAGGCTGGCCAACCATATCACTGGGGCGCACGGCGGATGGTCGGCTAGGCCGTCGTGCCCTGTCCGTCCTCAACATGCACGCGATGATTTGGAGGTTGCGTCCCCATCTTCTGGGCGCCACCGTGATCATGGCAAGGCAGTTGGAAATGCTCGCGTTGGCTGGGACCGCGCGGCGCCGATACGCCGAAACCGCCCTACTGGCTTATGAATTTCTGGACATCCATCGCCTGATGGTCGCGCGGTCCGTGGTCGGGGCTACATTGCGGCGCCTCGAAGCACGCCTCCTGCGCGCAACCGACCTGCTGGTCGTAAGCTCTCCCGCATTTGTTCGGGAGTATTTGCAGCCGACGCATGGTGCAAAACTACCGCCGACTTGCCTGATCGAGAACAAGGTGCTTCGGGACGAACACCTGCCGTCATCCATCGCCAAGCCGAGGCCAGCAGGCCCTCCTTGGCGCATCGGATGGTTTGGCGTGCTGCGATGCCGGAAAAGTCTCGAGTTGCTCACCGGACTGGCACGCCAACTGCCGGGACAGGTTATCGTCGACTTGCGTGGTCGGCCGGCGAGATCTGCCATTCCTGATTTTGACGCTCTCGTCTCGGCTACGCCCGGGGTTACGTTCCTCGGCCCTTACGATCGCCACCATGAACTGGCCGAAATCTATCAAGCTGTACATTTCACCTGGGCGATCGATTTCTACGAGGCCGGGGCGAACTCAAAGTGGTTACTGCCCAACCGCCTGTACGAAGGCGGCTTGCATGGGGCGATACCGATCGCGCTTGCTTCAGTTGAAACCGGAAGCTGGTTGGCGCGGCATGATACGGGTGTCCTGCTCCACGAACCGCTTGCCGAAGAGCTACTTCGGTATTTCTCTGCATTACAGACTACAGCCTATGCAGCTTCGGCCAAACGCCTTGCCACTGTGACGCGTGAAACCTGGGTGGACGACGGCCATGATGGCGCACGTCTGGCCTCCGCCCTGCTCCGTCGCCGCGCCGGAATTCCGGCGTCAAAATCCCAAGAACAGCTGGTGACTAGTTAGACCCGCACCTCGTTCACGCCCGACCGATCTGCCCGCCCACGAAGGTCACCAGAGTCACGACAGGCTTGTGCACAGCAGATTACAACTACAATTCGCGCATCTTTGATCATTCCGTAAATATTCATAAGGGTTTTGTCTTAGAACGACAGATCATTAGTGTAATACATAATTTACCTATTGCGTAAATAAACCAGATTATTTTTTATCTTCTGGTTATTCGCCGATAATATCCACTTTTTTTGCATTTTTTTGGTCACCGGAGCCAACCGTTTGTAGATCGACGGCGTTTAGCCGTCGATCAGCTGCGACCATTGCGGCCACCCTGACTGGATATTCGGAGGATACTGCATGTCCATATTCTCAACGCGAGATGACGCCTGGACTCCTAGCCAACTGGACAGCGCCTTAACGACGCCGCGGCCGCAACCCGGCGTTGGAGCGTCGCGTTTCACGTCAGTCCTCCCGGGTCTCAAGCGCGCTTTCGACCTGGTCGGGGCGGTAATATTATTGCTGCTTTTATTGCCACTACTGTCGCTATTGGCGCTGGCAATTCGGCTAGAGGGCGGACCAGCACTCTATAGCCACATCCGCGTCGGCCGCAACGGCAAGCCATTCGGCTGTCTCAAGTACCGCACCATGGTGCCCAATGCGGATCAACTTCTAGCCAGCTATTTCGCGGCAAATCCGCTCGCCGCCATTGAATGGTCAACGCGGCGGAAGCTGACATGCGATCCGCGTGTTACCCGACTCGGCGCACTAATGCGCGCGACGAGCCTCGACGAGCTACCACAGCTGCTGAACGTTCTGCGCGGACAAATGAGCCTGATCGGGCCGCGACCCGTTGTCCAGGAGGAACTCGACCAGCATTACGGACCGGCCGGACGAAGCGCATATTTGGCCGTGCGCCCTGGGATCACGGGCCTTTGGCAAATCAGCGGCCGTAGCAACACCTCGTATAGCGAGCGGGTGGCTCTAGACATCGCCTATGTGAAAAGCTGGTCCTTGCTCCTGGATGTGAAAATCCTGGTGCTCACGGTCCCCGCCGTCCTAGTGCGGCGCGGGGCACTATGATCCCGGTGCCGACGACGGCAACCGCCAAACTCTTCCCCACCGGGCCGCGCGTGAATAAACGGTCGCCAACGGAAACCGACAAGGCAGTCGGCGCGAAAATCCGCGCCCTGCGCCGTGCCGCGGGAATGACTCTGCAAGAGATCGGCGAAGCCGTAGGCGTCAGCTTCGTGCAGTTCCAGCGCTACGAAACCGGTGCCTCACGGATGTCAGCCAGTCGGCTCGTTGCCGTCTGCGCTGCCCTCGGCGTCAGGCTCGAGTGCTTGATCTCCGAACCTGAGCCGGCTGAAGGGGAATTAATCTCCGACAGGGAACGCAGCGAGAATGAGGAGCTGGCCCGTCTCTTCAAAGCCATCTCAGATCCAAAACATCGGCTGGCGATTATCGCTCTCGCCCGCGCGATCGCCGCTGGGGATGAAGCATCCCACTCATTACCCGAAGAATTGCCCAAGAACTCGTCCGTCATGCCCAACGGATCGAACCGAGAGACAAAACAATGAGACCAGTCGTCAGCGTCGTAATGGCCAATTACAACGGCGAACGCCATCTGGCCGAGGCTTTAAACTCAATCCTCGGCCAGTCACTGACTGAACTGGAAGTCATACTGGTAGACGACGCCTCGAGCGATCGGAGCGTGGCGATCGCCGAGGCAATGGCAGCGGAAGATCCACGCCTGCAGATACAGCGCCTCATTTCAAATGTTGGGCCGGCGGCGGCTCGCAATCAGGCGTTGGCAGCCGCCCGTGGCGTGTGGATCGCCATAGTCGATAGCGACGATTTCATTCACCCGGATCGTTTGCAGCGCCTCGTCGCCGCGGCAGAAGCCGATGACGCCGATATCATCGCCGACGACCAGCTCGTGTTCCATGACGACCATTGCGCCCCGCCGCGTCGATTGCTGAGCGGCAAGCTTGCATCCGCCCCGTCGTGGATCACGCCGGCCCAATATGTGCGCTCCAATCGGCTCTTCGCCCGTGCCAGGCCGCTTGGCTATCTCAAACCCTTGATCCGCACCAGCCTGCTAGCGGCGCAGGACATCCGCTATGCCGAAAACCTGCGGATCGCAGAAGATTATGACCTAATCTTGCGCCTACTGACTCGAGGCGCGCGATTCCGCCTGCTGCCCGACCTGTTGTACTTCTATCGTCAGCACGATGGTTCGATCTCGCACCGTTTGTCGCCTGCGACGCTGCAAGCGATGCTCGTGGCGGATTCACGGTTTCGGAGCTGGGCGGGGAATGACGCAATCGCGCCACTGCGAGTGGCGCTCGATGCGCGGCTGGCCAGCATCCATATTGCTGCGGCCGCGGAAGCAACGATCGCGAACCTCAAGGCACGCCGCAAGCTGGCGGCACTGTCGACGCTGATACTGCAACCCGGAGCTTTGCCAATTCTGGCGCGGCTGCTGGCACCCCACGCCCTGGTTGCGCGGATGCGCCGCCGCAAGCCGCCCGGGATACGGGCTACGCTGCCACGGGCTGCGCGCCCAACGATTTGTGTGTTGTCGCGCCAGCGCCTGACGGCTGGTTCGAACGGCAGTTCCGCTTACCTACTCAGCCTGTGCCGCGCCCTGCGCGAGAATGGCTTCGCGCTGCACCTTGTCTGCCCCTCGCCCGCGGTGCTCGGCCGAGTGCCGGTGCTGCGCGTCGCCGGCGACGGGGACGTGTTCGACCGCGTGGAGATTCGCGGGACATACCGGATCGGCGGCTTTTTCGTCGCTCGAAATCCGGTTGTCTTTCTGCGAGCGGCTATCGGCATTGCGGATCGCATAGCCCGACGCATCGCCATCACCGCGCTGGCTCCCCTAGCGAGGTCCGCTCCCTACTCCGTCGGGATACCCTGGACTGCCGAGGATTTCCTTTTCGTCGCATCGCGGGTGCGCGGCCAAGCCGACATCTTGCTTGCCGATTACGGCTTTCTCACCCCGGGTATACCTTATGCGTTACGCCCCGGCGCCGCATCGGCTGTGGTCATGCACGACCTTTTTTCCAGTCGGCCGGCGGCGTTCGCATCCCTTGGAATGTCGGACAGCGTGGCCGTCCTGGACGAAGTGGCCGAGGCCGGCCTACTGGCACGCGCAGATCTGGTGATTGCCATCCAGGCGGAGGAAGCGACCGCTGCGCGCCGGTTGCTACCGCCTGGGCACAAAGTGCTGGTGGCCCCTATGGCAATCGAACCCGTGCCGTCGCCACAGGCCGGCGAGGGCGGCGGGCTGTTGTTCGTCGGCAGCGGTACGGCGCCGAATGTCGATGGATTGCATTGGTTCCTGACCGACGTCTGGCCTCGCATTCGCGCGCGGTTTCCAGACGCCCGGTTGGCGGTCGCTGGAACGGTCTGCACCCAATTGGGGGCGATCGCACGGCAGCCCGGCGTGGTCTTGCTCGGGCGCGTGCCGGAACTCGCACCGTTATATCGATCGGCCGATGTCGTCATCTCGCCCTTGCGGGCCGGCTCCGGCCTCAAGATCAAGCTGGTAGAGGCGCTGGCACACGGCAAGCCGGTGGTCGCCACCACGATAACCGCGCAGGGCGTTGCTCATCTGCTGGAAGGTGCCCTTGCTCTTGCCGATACGCCGGAAGACTTTGCCACCCAGGTTATACATCTGCTGACCGATCCGCCTTTGCGGGCGATGCAAGCCGAAGCCGCTCTTGTTACCGCTCAGCGCCACTTCTCGGCCCGCACCGCATATCAAGACGTTGTCGATCACTTCCAGTCGCTACCTGCAGCCGCGACGATGCAGGCACCCGCCGCGCAACTCAGTCACATTGATTCGCCGGCCCCGGCCATAGCGCTGCCTTTCGTCTCAATCGTGGTGCCGACACTGAACGAAGAGCGCCACATCGAATCCTGCTTGGCGTCCCTGATCGGGCAATGCGAGGAAGGCACATACGAGATTCTCGTGATGGATGGAGGCAGCACCGACAATACCCGGGATATCGTTGCCTCCTTTTGTGAGCGCCACAGCAGTGTTGTCCTGTTGAACAACCCGTTTCGCCTCCAATCGGCCGCCATGAACCTTGCGGCGAGACTGGCCTCGCCGCAAGCCACTGTGCTGCTACGCGCTGACGCGCATGCGCATTACGCGCCGGATTTCGTCCGGTGCTGTGTGTCCGCACTGCTGCGGACGGGCGCAACCTCGGTGGTGGTTCCGATGCAGACGCAGGCGCGGCCTGGTGCGTTCCAACAGGCGAGCATCGCGGCCGCGCAGTCGAGCCGTCTTGGCAACGGCGGTTCAGCCCATCGTACCGGCGGTGTCTCCGGCTTCGTCGATCATGGCCATCATGCCGCGTTCGACCGCAGCTTTTTCCGCTCAATCGGTGGTTACGACGAGACTTTTACCCACAACGAGGATGCCGAACTAGACGTACGCGCCATCCAAGCCGGCGGCAGCGTCTGGATGTGCACCGAGGCACCGGTGATCTACTATCCACGCGACCGGCTCGACCGCTTGGCGCGACAATATTTCCGGCACGGGGGCGGTCGAGCTCGCACCCTACGCAAGCACAATCTCAGACCGCGGCCTCGGCAACTTATGCCAGTAGTCTTGCTCGCCGGTTGCTTGGCGGGTGTCGCAGTGGCGCCCTTCATGCCCGACCTGGCGTCACTTACGCTGCTCTATCCGACCGCCTGCTTGAGTTGGGGCGCGACGCAAGTCATTCGGCAGCGCGATCCTCGGCTTATCGTTGGCGGGCTGGCGCTGATGACAATGCACCTTTCCTGGGGGGTGGGTTTCCTAATCGGCACCGCACGGCCATCGCCCGGCGCCATTGCGTCGATCCAACCAGCCAGTTCCGCCGCCTACAGCGCACAAAGGTAGGACTCGGCATTGCGATGCAACCCCGTCGATCGGACGGCGTTAACTGTGGGCTTGCGCGTGCCTGACTGATGGAAGAGGTTTCGGATGCTGAATGTTCTTGATATCGGCCGCCCGTTGTTGGATCCGCCACCATCGCCGGGATTGAGCGCCGCGCCGTTCCAATGGCTGCCCACGGGCGTAGCCTTTATTCGCCGCCGGCTGCGGCTGATTCTTGGTTGCAGCGCACTCGGCTTAGCGTTGGGCGTCGCTTACCTGATGTTCGCGACGCCGCAATACACCGCGATTGCGACACTCAGCATCGATCCAAGCCGCGCGCGTCCTATCGGCGGTCAGCAGGACCCCACCGACTGGCAATCGGAAAGTGCATATATTGAGAGCCAACTCGTGCTCATCCAGTCACCAGCAACGTTGCGCGGTGTCGTGAGGCAATTGCACCTCGATCAAGATCCCTCATTCGCGCCGACGGCCAAAGGGCCGATCGGATGGCTCATCGCTTCCGTCAAGCAACTGGTACCCGGCCTTGGCCCTGAAATCGACGCCTTGGATCCGACGGCGCGGTCCCAAGCGATGGCCCTAGCAGGACTTTCTCGCATGCTAGAGGTTTGGCGCATCGGCACCACTTCGGTGGTGGAGGTACGCGTGCATTCACCAAATCGCGCACTTTCCGCACGACTGGCGAATGCGGTGACCGAAGCCTATATGGCCCAGCAGCTGGTGGCCATATCGGACACAACACGCCGCGCCGGCGGCTGGCTGGAAAGCCGCATCGGCGAACTGCGCGCCCAGGCGGTGTCCGCGGATCGCGCAGTACAGGAATACAAGGCCAAGAACAACATCGTCGAGGTCGCGACCAGCTCGGGAACCGGCCTAATGAACGAGCAGCAGCTGAGCGAGCTCAACGTCCAGGTCGCCAACGCACGTTCCCGTCTCGCCGTAAGCGAGGCGCGCTATGATCAGGCACGGACAAGCACTGTCAATGGGGTGACCCAGGGCCTGGTCACCGATACACAGCCAAACCCAGTGATGGCAGGGCTGCAGCAGCAATATCTGGATGCCTCGCGCCGCGAAGCGGACTTAGCGGCCCGAATGGGGGCAACCCACGGCGCCGTAACCCTGCAGCACAAAGTGGTTCTGGAACTGCAACACAGCATCCAAACCGAGTTGGCGCGGCAAACGGAAATTTATCGGGCCGATTTCAATGCGGCCCAAGCGAATCTGCAAGGCATTCAGTCTCGGCTGAGCGAACAGGTCGCGGCAGCCGCCCAGACGAATATCGAGCGCAGTGAATTGCGGTCTCTGCAGAGTTCGGCCGAAACCTACAGACAGATCTATGAGAATTTCTTGCGGCGCTTCACGCAGGCCATGCAAGATCAATCTTATCCGATCTCCGACGCTCGGGTAGCGGCACCTGCGCTTGCGCCTATGGACCGCAGTTCCCCGAAGACTTCTATAACTCTGGCGATCGGGCTCACTTTTGGGCTTGTAATGGGTGTGATGATCGCGGTGGCGCGGGAAGCTCTGGATGACGCCGTGCGCACGGTTGCACAGCTGTGCCGTGCGACCGGCCTTAAATGTCTCGGCACTGTGCCGCAGGAGGTGGCCATGGCCTGCAGGCTCACCGGGCGTTGGCGGCGTAAGAGTCTGGCGAGCGCGCGGCACGGAACGATGCTCGTGCCAACCGCTTTCCGCCAAGCTTCAATCAACCCGGATTCCTATATAGCCGCGGCAGTGCATCGCGTGCGCGCTTCCGCGGCGCACGAATCCAGCAGCGGCCGCGACGTGCAAGTGATTGGCTGTGTGTCTGTGCTTGCTGACGAGGGCAGCAGCACGTTCGCTGCCAACCTTGCTTTCGCCTTAGCGGCCGATGGCCAACGAATCGCCCTGGTTGACTGCAACACGAAAACACCCTGGCTGACGGAGATGCTGGCACCTGGACATAGGCTTGGCGTGCGGGATCTTGCGGTCGGAGGAGCGACTCTGGCCGACGTGGCGTTGGAAGATGCAGATACCGGACTACATTTCATTGGGCAAACGATCGACGATTCGCCCCGCATGCAGCCCCCGCCCGAGAGACTGCGTGACATGCTGGCCGGGCTCCGAGACCGGCACGATTTTGTCGTTCTTGACCTGCCGCCAATGCAGGCTGGCGGCGGCGGGGCGCTGCTGAGTGAGATGGCGGACGGCCTGGTTCTGGTGGCTCGGTGGGGCAGTACACCCCAACCACTCCTGGCGGAGGCGTTGTCGCGCACGGCAGCTGCGGACGTGCTGTTTCTCGGTACAGTATTAAGCCACGCCGACCCGAAGACCATGCAGCACTATCTTGGCGGCTCCACCCAATCGCGAATGACCCGCCCAGTCGCTGGCCTTCGTACCAACCGCCTGTCGCTTGATCATCCAACCAGCCTCACTGATGCCAAAAGCCCCGACTTACCGGCTGCGCCTGGCTGGTAAATCTCGCAATGACCGGCGGTCGCTGCACTCGACGCCGCAAGACTATTCTCCAGTCGAGCGCTTCCGCAGGTTGGATCAGGCGTTGTGCGGCCTTCTCGTGACCCTCGAAATGGCCGGGGGAAGGCGACAAGGGAATCGAACAGGACCAGCGTGCGATACTTGCTATGCCGGACCTCGCAGCCCACCCGGCCTACCAATGAAGAAGGCCCGCGCCGGCACCATTATAAAGGCCGCGGCGCCACGGCCCTGTTCGCCGCCTTTGATGTCGTGGAGAGCAAGGTCATCGGCCGCTACATGCATCGCCCCCGGCATCAGGAGTTTATCCGCTTCCTGAAAGCCGTCGAACGCGAGCTGCCGCCCGGCAACACCATCGATCAGAAGGCCGTAGCCGAGGGCGACACCCGCGATCGGCTCTCCATGTCACACCAACCTAGGCCTATTGGCGAAACATAGTCGAAGGCTTCTCTGCCATCATACCAAAGCGGCGTCCCAAGCGCGGTGTTCTCAATGGCATCGTCGATCTATACGTCGCCATCGATCGCTTGCTCACCGATCGCAACTACAAGCCAAAGCCCTTTCGTCTGGGCCGCTGGTCCCGATAAAAGTCATCGTCGCCGCAACACGAGGGCACGAAACGCTGCATTCAATCCGCTACGATTACGGCACCGCCACCGGAGGATGGTGCGTGCATGCCGGATGACGGCGAAATGGATACTATTGCAGCAGCTATCGTGGCTCGCAAAAGTCAGCGAACCGCGAAGCTCGAAAGGGCTGTAATACCAGTTGCCCGTTGCTTTTTAATATTGCTGCTTTACGCATAAGCCCGCAAACTTCATTAAGTCCGCAGCAAGAAGGCCACTGCGACAGCAAATAAGGAACTCAATAATGGGTCGCTATATTGGCCACAGCTCGCTGAGGTGTCGCATTCCATCATCTGTCTAAGGGACACTGATCAGCCAAAAGAGCGTTTCTACCAGGCACCGGCGCGGTCAGTGCAGGCTGCCGTTCATCCAAGATAGTTCCTGTGAAGACGCTCCTCGTTTCGGCGCTGTATCTGCCTCCACTACACGACCCTTACGCCACCGAACTCTCAACACCGTGACGAACACGCCGCCAGAAGGGCGCGATGGCAGCGACCAAAGTCTCTGGCGCCAAGATTTGCATCGCGCCGCCATAGAGCAAAATGCCCACGGCGGCAGCAAGCCCGATGCTCGTAAAGGGAGACATCTCGGCAGGCAGGATCAGGCGCAAGCCTTCAACACCGCAGGCCATGATCGTGGCGGCGGAAAGCGTCGGCCCGAGCGCGGCGCCCAATGCGCCAATGGATAACTGCGTTTCGCGCAACGCTGCGATGAGGTAAGCAAAGCTGGCGACTACCACTGCAAAGCCGACACCTGCCGCGATGCCAAATATCCCGAATTGTCCGCCAATAAGGACCCCTGCGACCGTTAGAATCGCATTTAAGAGTGCCAAGCCAAGCTGCAGACCGGACCGGCCGCGCCCCAGCAGCAACGCGCGCGACAGCCAACCAAGCGTTTGGCCGATGGCGGGCGGCGCCAGCACCATCAACAAAGGCACAGTGCCGTGCCAGCGTGGACCGAGCAGCAGCGGGACCGACAGATCCGCTGTGAGGGCGACGCCCAGCATCAAAGGCGCCGACACGCTGAGCATCATGCGGAGGGAATCAAGGAAGAGCTTTGCAACCGCCGCCCGGTCCTCACCCAGCCGCACGACTGCCGGTAGGAAAGAGACCAGCACCGGTCCGTTCAGCACCGTCTCTGGAATACGTACGATCTGGTAAGCGAGCGCATAAAAGCCGAGCTGCTGGACCCCTAGCAGCCGCCCGATCAGAATAGCATCTATCGAATTAGAAAACAGTGTCAGCAGGTTGGCACCGACTACTGGCATGCCGTGACGCATCAGGTATCGAAATGCTTGGTCACCCGGGCGGCCGCGGACGCGAAGCCCGGCAAACCCTATGAGCACCGCCACCTTAACGGTCCAGACAACCAATTGCTGGGCAACCAAGCTCCAGACGCCCCATCCGGTGAGGGCACCGTAGAGGGCAGCCGCCGCGCCGGCTATCGTCGAGGTTACATCGCCGACCGCGAAAATCCAGGTTGCGCCACTTTTCTGAATCCGAACCGAAGGAACGCTGGAGACGGCACTGAATACCAGGACAGGCGCAAGCCACATCAACACCGGCGCGACCTTGGCGTGGGATAGCAGGTCGGCAATCAGAGACGATGCCAGCATCAGGACCGCGGCGCAGGCAGTCCCCGTCGCCAGCGCGGTCCAGAACATCGTCACCTCGACCTCCCCGCGCGGGTCCGAGGAGCGTACCAGGGCTGGGCCCATGCCGCCCTCGCCAAGCGTTAGGGCCAACAACACCACCGGCATGGCGAGCGCGATCAGACCGTAATCGCCGGGGCTCAGAAGCCGGGCCAGAATCGGGAACAGTAGGAATTGTACCGTCAGCCGGAATATGTTCGAGCCGGAGAGCAGCAGCACGCCGAGCGCAGCTTTGCGTTGCGGACGCCTTGAATCCATCGTGCTCGTCGGCTTGTGAGGCGTGGTTCGGGGCGGCGAAATCAACAAAGCGGGGAAGTTCCATTCGTTTTAGGTAGACTCGCAGCCTTCGCAATCTAAACCGCTGAACATGCGAGCGGTTGCATCGATCCGATTTAATATGGGAGGCGACGCGGGCCATTCGGATTAAATGAAACCCAATCGCTCCGCTGTCGTTACGACAGCAAGGCGCCTGCGGTGGGACGCTCGAGACAAGGGATAACGAGCGAACATGACGACGGACGCACCCTACGCGGTGATCTTCAAGGCATTCGCAATTGATGATTTCGTGATGCGCCGGCTGGCTCGCGTGGTCGCAGCTGCTCCGTCAGCCGATGTCTATTTGATGGTCGATGAAACCAGCGGCAGTCTCGGCCCGATCCTTTTCGATCGTGTGATCCGCTATCGAGAGTCAGACGTGATCGGGCTCGGGTTTGCACCACACTCGGAAGGCTCGCTGTTCTGGTACAATGCAGATTATCCGCTCTACTATTTCCAATATCTGCACCCCGACTATGACCTCATCATCATGATCGAATACGATGCGGTGCCAAATATCGAGCTGGACGCGATGGTGCGGGAATGTCGCGACAAGGGTGTCGATTTCGTCGGGCAACCGATTACCAAACCGTTGGACGAATATTGGTGGACGAGCACGATGCTTCACTTCTATTCGCTAGACCAAGTGCGTCCCTATTTGATCTGTGCCGCTGTTTTCTCTGCGCGCGCGGTCCGGTATCTGGCCGAAAGCCGTCTGCGCCAGGGAAGTCGCTATGAACTGCCCGATGCAACGGGATGGCCGATCGGCGAAACCTTCGTCGGGACGGAACTCGCCTTGAGCGGCTTGCGAATTCAAGACCTATCGGACTTCGGCGGGCTGACGCGCTACGACTGGTGGCCTCCGACGCACGAGTCCGAGCTGCGCGATTTTCCCGACGAAGCTTTCGTCCACCCTGTTCTGGTTGGACGTCGCTACCTGAAATCCCTGTTCAAGAACACCTTCAGGTCTGGGCTGTTTATCATGGCAAAGCTCACCACTGCGATGCTTATAAGGACGGTTCGGCGAGGAGTTATGCGCGGGGCGGCGCAATCAACTCGTTCAGCGGCAAACCGCCGTTAGCCGCAATTCGTCTCGCACGCTCCCGTACCCGTTCAGCGACTAAAGCAGCAACAATGTCCTGCCATTGCTGGACCAGCGGCTCGAGACCTCCCGCGGTGAGCGCTTCATTGGATTGTATGAGCTTGCTGGCATAGCGGGCAGCAGCGGGGTCCCGGTTACCTCGTGACTTTCAAGGAGAGATCTCGGCCGGTCGTTGTGCCAAAACTCACCCTGGAATAGCTTGTAAGGATGCTTCGGCGATCAATTGTGGGCGTGGCGGCGCGATCAAATCGCTCAGCCGTGAGCCGCCGTTAGCCACAATTCGTCGCGCACGCTCCCGTACGCGTTCAGCGACCAGGGCACCGACATTGTTCTGCCATTGCCACAGGCCATTAGTCTGGCCTGAGAAACTGGGTTCCCCGCCAGCCGCTTTAGGAGAAGCGAAACCAGCCGCAAGCCCAATGCCGAAAAGGCCGGGGATTGGATCGCCAGCTGAATCCAGGACACAGCAGTCACTGTTAACCAGCGGACGGGCGCCAGGACCGCCGGCATACAGCGGGACCACGCGGCCGGAGGCATTCAACACAGGCAGGGCGCGCGGCCGATAGCCCAGTGCGGCGACGATCACGTCGGCCTCCTCAAGAATTGCGTGTGCGGCGGGATCGAGCCCAGTCGTTAATCTATGTAGCCTCAAACGCCTTTCGGGCGGCCGGCCCCCTATACCGAGCGCGGCCATTACCAGTTCGCGAGATTCCAGCCGAAAGCCGGCGAAGCGAAAAACGAAGCCGCTGATCGGACAGATATCGTCCGGTCCAAATTGATCGTAACCCTCGGCGATGGCCGCGGCGGCGGATGGGTAGAAGACCCGCAATGGTCGACGATGCAGAACGGTGACAGCGTCAGCGCCGAAGCGCTGCCCGTACTTGGTATTCAGCAAGGCGTAGGCACATGCCAGGGCGCTGCTGGAGCTACCGACAATGGCGACGCGTTTCCTTTGCCTCCCTGCCAGGCGTTGGCCAATGGCCTCGAGCCCTGCCGTGGTGAGTGCTTCATTGGATTGAATAAGCTTGCTGGCATAGCGCGGCAGCAGTGGCGTCCCGGCCACGTCGTAACTCTCGAGGTGAGTTCTGGACTGGTGACCACCAGTCGCCATCACGACAGTACGCGACAGGATCGTCTGTACGGCGCCATCGGAAATGCGGCGAAGATGCGTTCTCCAAAGACCGTTTCTCGTTTGTCTTGTTTCGATCGCATCATGCCCGAGCAGGACAGCACTTCCCGGCGTCGCCGAAAGCATATCGTGCAACGCGGCGCCCACTGCAGCTAAGAAAGAACCAACCAGCGCCAATGGCGCTGCGCCGCTCCCGTAAGCCGCAACCGCTTTGGTTGCTGGGTGGTCCCGCAGTCTGACCAAATGGGGATGCGTATTCTCGAGCACGCAGCTAACGATCGTTTCGGCGGTGCTGTCGGAATTGATCGCATAGCTGCCGATGCTGCCGGCGCCGATGAGCGATCCGCGCTCGACCACAGCCAACCCACCAGAAAGAATCTCCTCGAGGGTGCCGTCGCGGCTGGCGGAAATCAGAGGCGCGACGCCGGCGGGCCCGCCCCCTATGATAACGCTATTGACCGCCATATCCGACACGGCTTTTTGTCTTGGCAGCTTAGTGCGCGAAGCGCTGGGCCACAGGACCATTGCGGCGGCGGCGCGGCTCACAAAAGGCCCCCGGCAACGACTCCGTTCAGTGCTAACGACCCCGCACGAGTCCGCCGTGTCGGGTGCTGATGGCATACTTGGCGGAAAATATCACAGACATGGCCGACCTCGTTCGCGGTCAGAAAATCCGACATCGGCAAGGCGATGACGCGACCTGCGATCGCTTCGGTTACCGTCAGGTCGTCGGCTACGCATGTCTGCTGGAAAAAGGGCTGTGCCGCCAAATGGGGCACGAAATACCGGCCGGAGCCGATGCCCCGGCGGGCGAGTTGAGCGACTAACTCCGGGACATGGCCCGCCTGTTCTTCCGGCACCAGGACCGAGACGATTTGGTGAGCCGTACGACAACCGGTCATGCGCTGGAAGGTAAATTCGGGCAGCAGCTTGCAATAAAGCTCATAAAGCGCCTGGCGGTGTTCCGCGACCGGCTCGAGATTCCTTAGCTTCGTAAGCGCGAGAAGCGCCGCAACTTCGCTGAGTTTGCTATTGAGGCCGGGCATCGTCGCAACACGTGGTTGACCGAACCCGAAATTTCCCATGTTCCGCAAACACGCGATCAACCCCTGATCGGTGCAATAAACCAACCCGCCCTCGGCGGTAGCAAAGCTCTTCGTGGCGTGCATTGAAAACACCAATGGATGCGCGCTGCCCATGCCGAACGCTTCGCCATATTGGTCTAAGCTGCCGAGCGAGGAGGCGGCGTCGATCACCAAAGGAACGCCGTGGGCGGCAGATAGCCGATGGTAGCGAGGCAGGTCGAGGCAGTTGCCGAAAGTCGCGTTGGGCAGGATGACGGCGATCTCGTTACCGTATCGTTTCAGAAGAGCCTCCTCCGCATCTGCGTCCGGCAGCCAGGTCTCGGGGTCGATGTCGCAGAACAGTGGCGTCAGCCCGCACCAGAGCGCAGCATGAGCCGCGGCGGCAAACGTGAAGGATGGCATCAAGGCATAGCGACCCCGGGGCTGCCAGCCGACGGCTTGCTTGATCGCCAGCATCAGCCCCAGCGTCGCATTGGCAACGGTCACACAGGCACCACTTGCCTTGAAAACCGCACGGACGAATTGTTCTTCGAGACGCGAATTGACCGGGCCGTAATTCGCGTAAATGCCGCGATTCTCGATCTCGAGCAATTCTTTGGTGAGCGAGGAAAGGCTCGGCGGATTGGGGCGGATCAACGGTATCTCGACGGCGTCAGCATTCCTGTCGAGCGCGCTGGAACGACCGCTGTGCTGCACCGCCCCGATGTGCCCGTCTGCACCGGTGCGAATGGTATCGCGCCCGCGCGCCGTTGAATTGTTTACGAACATGCTAATCTTAGACGTCATTGAGGCACCAAACGCGCTGCAGCAGTGCGAATTTCTGCCGCTGTTCCTGGGTAAGATCGGGCTGCCCGCCCTTGCCGCGGGTGAAGTAGGCGTTCACACAGACCAAGTCGCCTTCAAAACCTGGTACTGGCTCGATCCGGCGTAGATATAAGTCGAACGGTGAGAGCAGTGCGACCAGATCGTGGAGCAGCTTCTGCCCTTTGAAAACCGGGTAGAACCAAGCCTCGGCCTCGATGCCAAGGACCCCGTGCAGCAGTTCCCCGAAACCGCAAAGCACCTCGTACTCGTAGCCCTCGACATCAACTTTGATGACGTCGGGTGCGGGCACCCTTCCGGCCCTGTACAGCTCATCGAAGCGCACGCATTCGAGTTTCACCTGTTTCACAGTCTCGAACAGCGGCGCGATCTTGTAGCCTGCCAGCACGGTGGGATCGGGCGTCAGCAGTGATGTACAGCCAGGCCAGTGCGCCAGATTCAAAGTATAAGTACGGTTAGATTCACCCAGACCATGCTCCATCACGAGCGCACTGGGGTATGTCGGCCGCGAACGCCGCAACCGGGCCGCTTCGGCCGGGTTGGGTTCGAACATGACCGGACTTATCCGGCGCCGGTACTTCGCCCATTTCCGCTGCAGGCCGCCTGCAGCGCCGATATCCACCAGGGCAAGCGGGCTGGGCCTACGGGATTGACGCATAGCCTGTAAGTTGAACAACTGATCCTCCCCGATGCGTGGGAACCTAATTCGGCGAAGTACGACTTCTCACTAAGTAAGAAACGCCCGTCCGCCCATATAGTTGATCCTGCAGGAAATATTTTCGGCCGGGCGCTCCATGGACCACTGCGCCCCCTGAATTTCCGACGGAACTTGACGCACGTCTGTCCAGGCCCATCAGCAACTTGATTAAACTGGCTCATGCCGGCGCCTGCCTTCCGATGGACGCCGCGACGATGCGTTCCAGCCGATCGCAAAAGCGATCGAGACTATGCGTCTCGAGGATATGAGCACGGGCCCGGCGGCCGATCTCGACTGCTTCGACCGGATTCTCAAGCAGGCGACGAATATTCGTCCGTAGGCCTTCGATATCGTGGGCTTCGTTGAAGAATCCTGTCGTGCCGGAGATCAGGAAATCGGGCGGAGATGCAGTGCGCGTCGCAATTACGGCGCGCCCCATTGCCATTGCCTCGGCAATGACAGCGTACCCGCAGGCATGTGTCGCCGGATGAAGAGGAACGACGACAAATCGTGCCCGGCCATACAGTTCCCGCAAACGAGCGTAAGTGCCGTAGGATCTGGCTTCGACATTGCCTGGCCAGCCGCTCGTTCCCACTTCCTCGACCGGCGGCACCCAGGTGCTGTCAGCGGCAATGCGGACTTCCACAGGCAAATCGCTGACCGCGGCCGCCAGGGTTGCGTAGTCACGATTGGCTGCTCCGGCGCTGGCGATCATCGCCTTATTTCCCATATCGCCGCCGCCGAAATAGCTGGTGTCCACCCCGTAACCCGTTGCATGACAGCGCTCGGCCGGGATACCGAGAACCGCTCGGGTGCGCTCCCGCAGTGACTCCGACAGGCAATGAAAATGCACGTGCGACATCCGGCGCAGCACCGGTGCCAGCAGGCGTAACTTCGGTGATTCGAGATGATGGCCGTGGAACATCATGTGGATCGGTGTGCGGGCGCCACCAGCGAGCGAAGCCAGGGCGATCGGCACGCCGATATCCTCGCCAGAGGCGATAATGGCGTCGAACTCCCGTGTCCGTGATTGGACAAGGTTCGCCAAACTCAAGCGCGGCCGGCCCAAATGCTTAAAGATGGTGGCTACCCGCGATGTCGGCTGGTCGACAGTTGAGCAGGACAGCAGCTGGCCTCCGAATCGTTCAAGAAACACCTCGAACTCGGAACGCGGACCGCGCTCCCCGCCGGCTGGCGTTGGGGCGTGCCGCCCCGATAATACCCAGGCGTAGCGCGGCGGCGATTTGGGAATAATTCCCATGTGATTTGATGCGATGATGGACACTCTCGTCAGGCGCCCACACGGCGGCGTTGGTCGGGCAGAAGGTTCCATGGCGTCCGTGTTATCGGCACCGAAAATCGTTGGGCGCCGCGCCGCGTCGCGCGGACATAATCCGCTCCATAGGCTGCAATGACGAACAGCAGGAAAGTCCCGACCGCGAAGGGATAGGGTGCATCGACCTCGTC
>JAQGIF010000321.1 GCA_028291345.1 Rhodospirillales bacterium
TGGAACGGGACTTGATGTCTTCGACGACGGCCGCGACCGCCAGGTCGATGCCGCGCTTCAGGTCCATCGGGTTCATGCCGGCCGCAACGGCCTTTACGCCTTCACGGACGATCGCCTGCGCCAGAACCGTACCGGTGGTGGTGCCGTCGCCGGCCAGGTCGTTGGTCTTCGAGGCGACTTCGCGCACCATCTGCGCGCCCATGTTTTCGAACTTGTCGGCGAGTTCGATTTCCTTGGCGACGGTGACGCCGTCCTTGGTAATGCGAGGAGCGCCAAACGACTTGTCTAGGACGACGTTACGACCCTTGGGGCCCAGCGTGACCTTGACGGCGTCGGCGAGAATGTCGACGCCGCGCAGCATGCGCGAGCGGGCATCGACGCTGAATTTTACGTCTTTAGCAGCCATGTGATTGATCCTTGTCTAATTGAATTTCGGAAGAGGCGGTCAGGCCAATCAGCCGACCACGCCCATGATGTCGCTTTCCTTCATGACCATGAGGTCCTCACCGTCAATTTTGACTTCGGTGCCGGACCACTTGCCGAACAGGACGCGGTCGCCCGTCTTCACATCGAGCGGATGAACCTTACCCTGGTCGTCGCGGGTGCCCGAACCGACGGCGAGCACTTCGCCCTCGATCGGCTTTTCCTTGACGGTGTCGGGGATGATGATGCCGCCCTTGGTCTTTTCTTCAGCTTCAATACGCCGAACCAGCACGCGGTCGTGCAGCGGACGAAAATTCATGGAGTGTCTCCGATTAGGTAGATGGGGTCCTCGCCCCGGCAGGCAGCTTGTTAGCACTCCTGCCCGGTGAGTGCCAGTCACTTGCGGATGCGCAGTTCCGAGTTCAAGGTGCCATGGAAACAAAACTGAGGATTTTTGTTCGGCAGCACTCACAATATCGCGCTGCCAATATTTGCTGCGGCGCACAATATATATTGTGGGACGCGATTTTTTGCAGTCACACTTGCCATAGGCGGGGCGTGAGTGGGCCGGTTCCGGCGTGAGTCGGCCGGTTGTCAGTTGCCCCGTCAACAACGAGGCACTGCTCATGGCAAATTTATCAGTTCAATTCAACGATTATCGCCTGACGACCGCGGAAATTCTTTATCATCTGCCCGACCATCCTGCGCTGCTGCAGAGCTTTATCTGGCAGAATTACGACATCGCGCCGCGCTATCCCGAGCTGCGTCGCTTTCTCGATTTCTGGACGCACCAGATCGAGGGAAAGCTCCATTCGGTCATATTGGCCAGCCGCGGGGTCATCAGCGCCGCCGATATCGGTTATGCCGGGGCGGAGTTCCGTTTGCACTAGACCCGAGCTGCAATAGTCGATCCCGGTATCCGTTCCATACGCCGAGATACTTTGACCGCTTTGGACGGTGCGCCTAATGATAGCGTATGTCCCAATCTCAATCGGTTCGGGCCGCCCCCGACCTTCACATCCTGCCCGGCACGCCTTCGGCGCCCGTGGCCCCGGCGGTGCGCATCTGGCTGTTCGCCATCGCCGCCCTCTGCTTTACGGTCGCGGTCGTCGGGGCGATCACCCGGCTGACCGAGTCCGGCCTGTCGATGGTCGAGTGGAAACCGCTGATCCAGGACATTCCGCCTTTGACCGAACCGCAGTGGCAGGTGGTGTTCGGCAAATACCAGCTCTCCCCGCAATATCAGCAGGTGACCCACGGCATGAGCCTGGCGGAGTTCCAGGGCATATTCTGGTGGGAGTGGACGCACCGGCTGATCGCGCAGCTGATCGGCATCGCCTTCGCCCTGCCCTTTCTATGGTTCCTGATCCGCAGGCAATTGCCTCGGCGCCTGACGCCCTATCTGGTCGGCCTGTTCATTCTGGGTGGGCTGCAGGGTCTGCTCGGCTGGGCGATGGTCAAGAGCGGGTTGGACCAGCGGCCGTCAGTGAGCCACTATCTTTTGGCGTCGCATCTTTCGCTGGCGATGACGCTGTACTGCTTAACGCTGTGGACCGCCTTCTTCATCACCCGCCCCCGCGCGGCCCTGCTGACGCCGGCCGAGAACCAGCCGGTCCTGCAGCGCCATGCCGCGATCGGTCTGGGTGCGCTCGCGATGACCATGGTCTGGGGCGCTTTCACGGCAGGGCTGCGCGCCGGGATGCTGTATAACACATTTCCATTAATGGGCGGCGGTTTCGCCCCGCCCGACCTATTGGCCTATCACCCGCTATGGTCGAACTTCATCTCCAATCCCGGAGCCGTGCAGTTCGTTCACCGTATACTGGCGATGATCACCGGCCTGATCCTTCTGGCGCTGGCGTTGCGCCTGCGGGCCCCCGCCGTCGCGCCGGAACTGCGCAAGCTGGCGACGCTCATGTTCGGCATCGTCGCGCTTCAGATCGGATTGGGAATCGAGACCGTCCTCAACCAAGTGCCGGTCTGGCTGGGGGCATTGCATCAGGCCAACGCGATCTTCCTGCTGGGCCTCACGGTGCGGACGCTGTTCCTGCTGCGCGCACCGGCAACCGCGAAATTCCGGCCGCGCCTGATCGTCACGAAGGACGCCCCCTAACCGATATCAGTTCGCGATCGCTCCGGCATCGACAAGCAAGGTCGAGCCAGTCATCAGCATCGACATATCGCTGGCGCAGAACAGGGCGACGCGGGCGATATCGTCGGCCACGCCCTGCCGGCCCAGCGGAAGGGCGGCCCCCACCTGCTTATCCAGATCCACGATGCGCTGGCGCTCGGCTTCGCTTGCCCCGATCTTGCGCTCGGCGACACCCGGTGTGCTGATGCCCGTCGGAGCCACGCCGAGCACTCGGATATCCTGCGGCCCCCACTCGACGCTGAGACTTTTGGTCAGCCCGACCACGCCATGCTTGGCGGAGACATAGGCGGCCAGCCCCGGGCGGCCCAGGAAACCTGAGACCGAGGCAATATTGACGATGACGCCGCCTCTGGGTGTCTGTGCGAGCATCCGCCGCGCCGCCTCGCGCGCGCCGAGGAAGGAGCCGCGCAGGTTGATGTCCTGCACATTGTCCCAGACATCGGCCATCAGCTCGACGGAGGGCCCGCCGGGAAAGATGCCCGCATTATTGACCCAAATATCCAGCTTGCCGAATTCCGCGACCGCCCGGTCGGCGATGGCGACGATGCTGGCTTCGTTCCCGACATCGAGGGCCACGCCCAAGGCGGTCCGATCAAATTCGTCGACAATCGCCGTCGCGCCCATCTCGGCCGCCGCCACATCCAGATCGCCTAACAGGACGGTCGCTCCCGCCTCCGCCATGCGCCGCGCAATGGCGAGCCCGATGCCCCGCGCCGCGCCGGTAACCACCGCGACCCGCCCATCGAGCGAGATCAATTGCTGCAGCGAATTTCCGGATACATCTTTGATCGCCATGGCGCTTTCCCCTTTGATTTTGCGTCAGCGTTTGAGCCGCCCTCAGGCACAAGGCTTAGCGATCCAGGTTTTCCGAGACAAGCGCAGACAGCTTCGGCACTGTGCTAGTCATGCGCCAATCCCTTCGTGAGAAAGCCAGTTCGTCCATGCCCCCTGCCCCGCAATTGAGACCACTCTCATCTCACTTGATTCTTCTCGCCCTGATCCTCGGCCTGGCACCGGTTTGCGCCCGTGCAGGCGACGCGCCGGCGTCAGTGACCGACGATGCGAGCATCGATCACAGCGTCATGGATCAGAACGCGGACCCGTGCGGGAATTTCTTCCGCTATGCCTGCGGCGGCTGGATCGACGCCAATCCGATCCCAGCCGATGAATCAGGCTGGGGACTGGATCACGTCCTGGCACTGCACAACCGTGAAAAGCTGCGCGCGATTCTCGACAAGGCGGTCGCGCGGCCAACTCCGGACACCCAGAAGATCGGCGATTTCTATGCGTCCTGCATGGATGAATCTGCAATCGAGAAGGTCGGCCTCAGCCCGCTAAAGCCAATGCTGGAGCGGATCGACGCCTTGACGGTCAAGGATCAGTTGCCGCCGCTCCTGGCCCAGCTGCACCGCGCAGGAGTCGAGGCCTTATTCAGATTTGGGGCGGGGCAGGATGCAAAGGATGCGGAGTCCCAGATCGCCATTGCCGACCAGGGCGGCATGGGCCTGCCCGATCGCGATTATTATCTGAAAACCGACCCGTCCAGCGTCAAGCTGCGCGACGATTACCGGGCTCACATCGTGCGTATGCTCGTACTTGCCGGTGAAAACCAGACCGACGCGGACAAACACGCCAATACAGTGCTATCGGTCGAGACCGCGCTTGCCAAAGGCGCGCTAGACCGGGTGGCGCGGCGCGATCCGCAGCAGACTTATCACCGGCTGGAGCGCGCAGAGCTGGACACGCTGACGCCGGGCTTCGATTGGGCCGGCTATTTCGCAGATGTCGGCGCGCCGCAAGTCAAGCTGGTCGACATCACCGAAAAGAAATTCTTCCAGAACGCCGCCCACGTCATCGCCGCAGCCGATCTGGGTGACCTCAAAACCTATCTGAAGTGGCATCTGATCAGCGGCGCAGCAACCTGGCTACCCAAGGCGCTGGTCGATGAGAATTTCGCCTTCTACGGCACACGTCTGACCGGGACGACCGAGAACAAGCCGCGCTGGAAACGCTGCGTCGATATCGTCGATGAGGCATTGGGCGAGGATCTGGGCCGCGCCTATGTCGCCGACGCCTATCCGCCCGAGGCGAAGGCCGGGACAGAGGCGATGGTCACTGCGATCAGCACGGCCTTCGAGGACGATCTGAAGACGCTGGACTGGATGAGCCCCGAGACCAAGGCGAAGGCCCTCGTGAAACTGGGACAGATGCGCAAGAAGCTGGGTTATCCCGACCATTGGCGCGACTACGGTGAGATGACCGTGACGCGCGGCGACATGCTGGGCAATGCATCGCACGCCGCCGGGTTCGAACTGCAGCGGGAATTGAACAAGATCGGCAAACCGATCGATCGCGGAGAATGGGGGATGAGCCCGCCCACCGTCAACGCCTATTACGACCCGCAGATGAACGACATCAATCTGCCCGCCGGCATCCTGCAGCCGCCCTTCTTTTCGCCGAAATATGACGACGCCGTGAATTTCGGGGCAACGGCGGGCGGCACGGTGGGTCATGAGATGACCCATGGCTTTGACGACGAAGGCCGGCAATATGACGGGCGTGGCAACCTGACCGATTGGTGGACCAAAGCCGACGCCGTCAAGTTCAGCCGGCGGGCACAATGCGTCGTCGACCAGTATTCCGCCTATACCGCGGTCGACAACATCCATATCAACGGCAGGCTGACCCTGGGCGAGAATGTCGCCGACCTGGGCGGAGTCAGGCTGGGCTATGTCGCGCTGATGAATATCCTGGCGAAGAAGCCAGTAGGTCTTATCGGCGGCTTCACACCTGCTCAACGCTATTTTATCGCCTATGCCCAATCCTGGTGCGGCGCGACCCGCCCGGAATCGATCAGGCTGCGCACTGCGACTGACCCGCATTCGCCGCCCGAGTTCCGCGTAAACGGCGTCGTGTCGGACCTGCCGGAATTCCGCGCCGCCTTTTCCTGCAAGGCCAACGCAGCCATGGTCAGGGCCAAGGTTTGCCGGGTGTGGTAGACGCGCCCTGAGTTTTGGCGTCTCTTCCGGATATGTCTGAACTGCGATCACCCATTTCCGCCGCTTCAAAAACGCCGCTCCCCTTGAAAGGGTGGTCGGCGCGGCTGCGCCGGGTGGAGGGTACTGTCGCCGCCCTTCCGGTTTCGACGAAAAGACAGCATCATACCCCCCGCCCGCCAACGCTTCGCGTTGTCGACCTCCTCGTCAAGGGCGGAGGCGCTTTCAGTGGTTGCCCAAAGTGACGGAAGACACTTTCGACGATTTGGAACGGGACGAAGAAATCCAGGCAGAACCAGGCTTAGGCCGCCGCATCGAGATCGTCCTCAGCGAAACGGCCGAGGGCCAGCGGCTGGACCGCGCCCTGACCGCGGCACTGCCCGACCTGTCGCGCGTCCGCGTTCAGGCGATGCTAGCGGAAGGCAGGGTAACACGCGATGGGGCGCTCATCGCCGACGCCTCAGCGCGCGCCAGACCCGGGCAACGCATCGTCATCGATATTCCGCCGCCAGTCACGGCTAACCCGCAGCCGCAAAACATCCCGCTAAAGATCGTATTCGAGGATGAGGAGATGCTGGTGATCGACAAGCCGGCCGGAATGGTGGTGCATCCGGGCGCGGGCAATCCCGACCACACGCTGGTGAACGCCCTGCTGTTCCATTGCGGCGACCAGCTATCCGGTATCGGCGGCGTGCGCCGGCCGGGCATCGTGCATCGGCTGGATAAAGACACCAGCGGGTTGATGGTCGTGGCGAAAACCGATCGTGCGCATTCTTCTCTGTCCGATCAGTTGCAAACCCGCAGCCTCAAACGCATCTATAACGCGGTGGTGTGGGGCAGACCCATGTCGGCCACGGGCAGGATTGAGGGAAATATTGGGCGGAGCCCCAACGACAGAAAGCGCATGGCGCTCGTTGTACACGGCGGACGACCGGCCGTGACACATTACCGCATTTTACAGCCGTTCAAGGCGGCATCACTTATTGAATGCCGTTTGGAAACCGGTCGCACACATCAAATTCGTGTGCATATGGCGCATCTCGGGCATCCCCTGGTCGGCGACCCAGTCTATGGACTGAAACGCCCGCCGAAGGACGCGCCGGCGATCGCAAAATCGCTGCCGAGGCAAGCATTACACGCAACCCAGGTAACCTTTTTACACCCGCTAACGAAAATAGAGATGTGTTACAGTTCTACCGTGTCCGATGACTTAGCGGCTTTAATCGCAGTCATGTCGTGAACAATAGGAGCGCCCCCCGCATTATGTAACCAGGGGCGCGCTTGTGGGGCCCGAGCAAAAGGACCCATCGAGGCAATTACAATGGCAGCAACACCGACCATTCCGGTCATCAGTTCAGAGAGCAATCTCTCCCGTTATCTTCAGGAAATCCGCCGATTCCCTATGCTGGCGCCCGAAGAAGAATACATGCTGGGCAAAAGCTGGCGCGAACACGGCGATATCGACGCCGCGCACAAGCTCGTCACCAGCCATTTGAGGCTCGTCGCCAAGATCGCGATGGGTTATCGCGGCTACGGCCTGCCCCTCTCAGAACTGATCTCTGAAGGTAATGTGGGCATGATGCAGGCAGTTAAAAGGTTTGAGCCCGATCGCGGCTTTCGCCTGGCGACCTATGCGATGTGGTGGATCCGCGCAGCCATCCAGGAATATATCTTGCATAGCTGGTCGCTGGTGAAGATGGGCACGACGGCGGCGCAGAAAAAACTGTTCTTCAATTTGCGCAAGCTGAAGGGCCAGATGCGCGCCATCGAGGAGGGCGATCTTTCGCCCGAGCAGGTCAACAAGATCGCGACCACCCTGGACGTGCCGGAGGCCGACGTGATCAGCATGAACCGCCGCCTGGGCAGCCCCGACCACTCACTGAACGCGCCGCTGCGCCAGGACGGTGACGGCGAGTGGCAGGACTGGCTGGTCGACGACAGCGACAACCAGGAGATCCGGCTGGCCGAGAGCGAAGAGTTCGGCAAGCGCAAGGGCCTGCTGAACGACGCGATGACTACGCTGAACGACCGCGAGCGGCGGATTCTGACCGCGCGCCGCCTGCAGGACGAGCCGATCACGCTGGAGGATCTGAGCCAAGAATATGGCATCAGCCGCGAGCGTGTCCGCCAAATCGAGGTCCGGGCTTTCGAAAAGCTCCAGAAGTCGATCAAGCATGCGGCGATCCAGCAGCATCTGGACACGTAAGCTCGCCGTTTATGAGTTAAGAAGAGCGTCGGATCGGAAACGGTCCGGCGTTTTTTATGTCCGGCTTGGTATCAGCCTGGGATCATTTAGCCTGGGCTATGCCCTCGGTGACAATGCGGCGCTCCTTTATGCGCCACCGTCCATCGCTCGAAACGAAGAAATCCAGCACCCGGCCCAGGGAACTGATGCCGGCGTGGCTGCCGTCGCCGGCCAGCATGAACCAATAGCTGGAAACCTCGGCTGTCCTGGCGTCGACATGGACGTCGAAGACCGGCGTGACATAGACATGCTTATGACCGGGCAAGACCGGGTAGGTGGCGATAAACCGGGCGAGATCCGCCCTGCCCTGCGAGTGCTGATAGGTCGCGCCGTTCGGCAACAGAACCTCATAGATCGCATCGTCTGTGAAGCAATCTAGCCACCGGTCATGCTGCCCCAGATCCATCGCCTGGCAGTAGCTGTTCATCACCGCAGTGATGGCACGCTCGTCGAGGAGGAGGCGGAGTTCGAGATGGTCCAAGGTGCAATTCCTCCCGGTATGACGATCAGCCTGAAGACCAGATAACGTCAATTGTCTGACTCAGGCTAGGCTTAGATGCGGCAGCACCCAAACTGGGCATCGGTCTCGCCCATAAAATCCGCCGTTGGCGCTCTCGTCCCGGCTTACGAGTTGCGATGCGTTTCACCGGCACGACGGTGCTTCGATCGAAGACGGCAAGATTGCCGAGGAGATTGACTTGGACCACGGCGTGACCGCTCTCCAACAACTTGGTCTCGTTCAGGCGGCCTGACCGAGCATCCGAGCCGTTGCCGATGTTGGCAAAGCCACGGACTGCGAGGCCATTGCGGTGATGTGCTGGCCTCCGACTACCAAAGCGGGCTATTGGCACAGCACACCTTACGCACAACCCGAGGTGACTTGTTTACCGCGCCTGGAACGGATCGCTCATCAAGATCGTGTCGTCGCGTTCCGGGCTGGTCGACAGGAGGGTCACAGGGCGTTCGATCAGTTCCTCGATGCGGCGGACATATTTGATCGCCGTGGCCGGCAATTCGCCCCAGGTGCGGGCGCCGCGGGTGCTTTCCGACCAGCCTTCCATGACCTCGTAGATTGGCTCGACCGCCGCCTGGGCCTCTTCGCCGGCAGGCAGATAATCTATGCGCTTCCCGTTCAGCATATAGCCGACGCAGACCTCGATCTTTTCCAGCCCGTCCAGCACGTCGAGCTTGGTCAGCGCCACGCCGTCGACGCCGCTGATCTTGAGTGCCTGGCGGACCATCGCGGCGTCGAACCAGCCGCACCGCCGTTTGCGCCCAGTGACGGTGCCGAATTCCTTGCCCTTTTCGCCGAGATATTGCCCAACCTCGTTCAACTGCTCGGTCGGGAACGGGCCGGCGCCGACGCGGGTAGTGTAGGCCTTGGTGATGCCCAGCACATAATTCAGCGCAGCGAGGCCGACGCCGCTGCCGGTTGCGGCCTGCGCCGCGACCGTATTGGATGAGGTAACGTAGGGATAGGTGCCGTGATCGACATCCAGCATCGCCGCCTGCGCACCTTCGAACAAGATGTGCTTGCCGGCTTTGCGCTCCGCGTCCAGCCGTGCCCAGGCGACGCCAGCATAAGGCAGGATGCGCTCGGCGACTTCGGTTACCGAGGCCAGCACCTCATCCAGGTCGAATTCCGGCGCGCTGTAGCCGCGCAGCAATGCATTGTGGTGAAAGACCAGCTCAGCCAGCTTGCGTGCCAGCACCTTGGGCTCTGCCAGATCGCAGACGCGCACGCCGCGCCGGGCGACCTTGTCTTCATAGGCCGGGCCGATGCCACGGCCGGTCGTGCCGAGCTTGTGCTCTCCTCTTGCCGCTTCGCGGGCTCTGTCGATCGCGCCGTGCATCGGCAGGATCAGGGTGGCGTTCTCGGCCAGCACCAGCGTTTCCGGCGTGACGGTGACGCCTTTTTTGCGGATAGCGTCGATTTCCGACAAGAGTGCCCAAGGGTCGACCACGACGCCGTTGCCGATGACCGACAGCTTGCCCGGGCGGACCACGCCCGAGGGCAGCAGGCTGAGCTTATATTCGATATCGCCGATGACCAGTGTGTGGCCGGCATTATGCCCGCCCTGGAAACGTACGACTACGTCGGCGCGGCTGGAGAGCCAGTCGACGATCTTTCCCTTGCCTTCGTCGCCCCACTGGACGCCAACGACTACGACGTTTGCCATCGTCTTTTCCTTATCCGCTGAAATCAGGTAACCGGCGTGGGCTCGCCCGAGCCCACGACCAGAATATGGGGACAGCCGAGCCGTTTGGCCTCGGCAACCGGATCGTCGACCGGCGACAGCCCGGCAACCGTGATCCAGCCGGCCGTGCGCAACCGCCGTGTACTCTCGGGCGGATGCCCGAACGGCAGATAGGCGCGGCGTGGCGCGGCGCTTGCCGGGGCAGCATTGAGAACAGCGTCAGCGAACAGGCTGAAGCCGACTGCGGGCTCGCCGCGCAGTTCGGTTCCCCGCTCGCCGCCGATGCGATATCGGCCGCCGCGCCCGAGTTCGCGGCGCGCACCGCGGGCGAACAGGGTGAAGCTGAGGCCGGTCTGATATTCGAAGCCTTGCCGCTCAAGCGGATCGATGGTCAGCTTCAAATCCGGCGCAGCCCGGCGGATCAGCCGGACGGTCTCGATTAGACGGGTCCGGGATGACTCGGCCTTGGCGGGGAGGTCGATCCGGCTCAGTTTTTCGATCGCGGCGTCGGCCGGGCCCGCAACGTCGAGAAGGGCAAGCAGCAGCGGCCCGATATCGGGCGCGGCGCCGGCGATCGCCGTGTCGCGATGGGCGAGCGCCGCCGCCAATTGGCGATCATCATCCCCGGTGATGCCATAGGCGGCGAAGATCGCCGGAACGATGGTCGGCAGGTTGAGATCGATGGACAGGCCGCGCACGCCGAGTTCGGTCAGCGCGGTGGCCGCCAGCAGAATGATCTCCGCATCCGCTGCCGCGTCCAAGCTGCCGATCAGCTCGCAGCCGATCTGGCGGAACTGTCGCTCAGGGCTGAGCTGCGCCCCGCCAACGCGCAAAACTTCGCCGGCATAAGACAGGCGCAGCGGCCGCGGTGCATTGAGCAGCCGGGTGACGGCCAGGCGGGCGACCTGGAGGGTCATGTCCGCCCTGACACCCATCATGCGCTGGGATTCCGGATCGAGCAGCCGGAAGGTCTGGAGCGACCAGGCCTTGCCGACGCCCGACAGCAGGCTCTCCTCGAACTCGACCAGCGGCGGCTTTACGCGATCATAGCCATGGGCGCGGAAGACCCCCATGGCATGCTCCACCAGCGCCGCCTCACGCTCGGCATCGGGCGGCAGAAGGTCGTGGAGCCCGGCCGGAAGCAGGGCAAGTTCAGGAAGAAAGGAATCCATAGTTCCTGGATTGTAGCGCGTCTTGCAGACGCTGTGTGTCAGAAACTCAAATCGCGCACGCTGACCACGTTCGGGAGGTGGCCGATGCGCTTCAGCAACGAGTCGTCGATGCGCTGATCGACCGAGACGAGACAGAATGCTTTCTCCCCGGCCGCCAGGCGGCCGTTATGGAAGCCGGCGATGTTGATCTGCCCGTCGCCCAAGGTGCGGCCCAGACTCCCGATGAAGCCCGGCTTGTCCAGGTTTTCTATCAGCAGCATATGGGCGGTCAGCTCGGCCTCGGTCGGGACGCCATCGATCGAGACGATACGCGGCTTGTCGCCGAACAACGTGCCGGTGATCGAGCGGTGGTCCTTGCCGTTGCCGACGGTGACGCGAATCGCGGTCTGGTAGTCGCTGGACTGATCACTGCGGCTCTCGGTCACCTTGATGTCGTGCTGACGGGCGATGGCGGGCGCATTGACCATGTTGACGGTCTCGAGGCGGGTAGCCAGCAGCCCCTTGAGAATCACCGCGGTCAACGGACGTTGGTTGAGGCCGGCGACATGGCCTTCATACTCGATCGTTATCGAGCCGATGCCGCCCTCGGTCACCTGACCCGCGAAGCTGCCCAGCTGTTCAGCCAGGCGCAGATAAGGGCGCAGCTTCGGCGCGTCCTCAGCCGAAAGCGACGGCGTGTTGAGAGCATTGACCACCGCGCCGTTCATCAGGAAATCGGCCATCTGCTCGGCGACCTGAAGGGCGACATTCTCCTGCGCCTCCGAGGTCGACGCGCCGAGATGCGGGGTGCAGATCACCTGCTCCAGCCCGAAGAGGTCGTTTTCCTTGGCCGGTTCGACCATGAACACATCCAGCGCCGCGCCGGCGACATGGCCGCTTTCGACGGCGGCTTTCAACGCGACCTCATCAACTAATCCACCACGGGCGCAGTTGATAATGCGGATGCCGGGCTTGGTCAGCGCCAGCGCCTTGGCATCGATGATGCCGCGCGTCTGATCGGTCAGCGGCGTATGCAGAGTGATGAAATCGGCCCGGGCCAGCAGATCGTTGAGTTCGACCTTCTCGACGCCAATATCCGTGGCGCGCTCGGCCGTCAGGAACGGGTCGAAGGCGACGACCTTCATCTTCAGCCCCAAGGCGCGATCGGCGACGATGCTGCCGATATTGCCGCAGCCGATGACGCCCAGCACCTTGCCGGTGAGCTCGACGCCCATGAAGCGAGATTTTTCCCACTTGCCGGCATGGGTCGAGGCATTCGCCTGGGGAATATCGCGAGCCAGCGCGAACAGCAGCGCGATAGCATGTTCCGCGGTAGTGATCGAATTTCCAAACGGGGTGTTCATCACGACGACGCCGCCCGCCGTTGCTGCCGGGATGTCGACATTGTCGACGCCGATACCCGCGCGGCCGACAACCTTCAGCGCGTGCGCGGCTTCGAGGATTTCCTTGGTGACCTTAGTGGCGGAACGGATGGCGAGGCCATCATAATCGCCGATGATCGCTTTCAGCTGGTCGGGCTTGAGGCCAACCTTCATGTCCACGTCAACGCCGCGTTCGCGGAAGATTTCGACGGCGCGGGGGCTCAGATCGTCAGAAATAAGGACTTTGGGCATGGTTTTAGCCTTTTTGCCGATCCCATCCCAGATCGATAATTCGTGGGCGGGAGTATTTCAAATAGGAATGAAGGCGTGACCGCCCCGAAGGGCGGCCAAGCTTAGACAGTGCCAGTCTTAAGCGGCGGTAGCAGCGGCCTGCTTGACCTGGGCATAGGCCCAGTCGAGCCAGGGGAGGAGCGCCGCGATATCGGCATTCTCGACTGTGGCGCCGCCCCATATGCGCAGGCCCGGAGGCGCAGCGCGGTAGGCGGCGATGTCGAAAGCGACCTTTTCGCTGTCCAGCGACGAGGCCAGTTTCTTGGCGACCTCCGCCTGGGCGTCCTCGGACAAGGCCGTGAACCATGGATCGACGATCTTGAGACAGATCGAGGTGCAGGACCGGGTCTCGGGCTTTTCCGCCAGGAAATCGACCCACGGCGTCTGGCCGACCCAGCGGGCGATGGCCGAGAGGTTGGCTTCAGATCGCTTGATCAGACCGTCGACGCCGCCTGCGCCTTCGGCCCATTTCAGACCATCGATGGCGTCTTCGACCGCCAACATCGAGGGCGTATTGATGGTATCGCCCTTGAAGATCGTCTCGTCCAGTTTTCCGCCCTTGGTCATGCGGAAAATCTTGGGCATCGGCCAGGCCGGGGCAGTGCTTTCAAGGCGCGCGACGGCGCGCGGCGACAGCACGAGCATGCCATGCGCACCCTCACCGCCCAGGACCTTCTGCCAGGACCAGGTGACGACATCGAGCTTGTCCCACGGCAGGCGCATGGCGAAAGCGGCGGAGGTCGCGTCGCAGATCGTCAGACCTTCGCGGTCGGCCGGGATCCAGTCGCCGTTCGGGACCCGGACACCTGAGGTGGTGCCGTTCCATGTGAAGACGACATCGCGGCTAAAATCGACCTCTGCCAGGGCGGGCAGCTTACCGTAATCGGCGGTGGTGGATTTGACGCCCGGAAGCTTCAGCTGCTTGACGACATCGGTGACCCAGTCGGAGCCGAAGCTTTCCCAGGCGAGCATTTCGACCGGGCGCGAGCCGAGCAGCGACCACAGCGCCATTTCGACGGCGCCAGTGTCCGAGGCCGGCACGATGCCGATGCGGTAATCGGCGGGCAGGCCCAGCAGCTTGCGGCTGCGGTCGAGCACCTCACCCAGCTTGAACTTGCCAATCTTGGAACGGTGGGAACGGCCGAGCGCGGCATCTTTCAGCTGGTCGACCGACCAGCCGGGGCGTTTAGCGCAGGGACCTGAGGAGAAATTGGGAGAAGACGGCCGAAGCGACGGCTTCGGAGCGAAGTTAGTCATCGAAAACTATTCCTTCCAGAATAGAGCGACCCGGTGGGGGGTCGTGGCCCGCCGCCGGTGATAAACGAGCCTGTCGAGTCGGTCAAATTTCAAAGCGCAGTGCAGCCATGCGGGACCGACGACATTCGCTCGAAACCAAATGACCGGGCCGGCCATTCTACTCATGTTGACGGTTTCGAACCTCAACACACCGAGCCGGAGGTTTCATCCATGCAAGTTCAGATGCCACAACGCCCCGGCCCGCACGGCACCGCCGTGATCCATGCCCCCGATAGAGCGCCCGCCCAACAAGCCGACGACTGCGCGATCGTCATCTTCGGCGCGTTCGGAGACCTGACCAAACGGCTTGTCATGCCAGCGCTCTATAATCTGGCGCGCACCAGAATCCTGCCGGAGAACTTCGCCATCATCGGTGTCGACGTCGTCGAGGGCACAGCGGAAAGTTGGGCAAACCACCTGCATGAGATGCTGCTCAGCTTCGTCGGCAATGCCAATTCCGAGTTCAATATTGACGCCATCGACGAAGCGCTGTGGGGAAGCCTTAGCGCCCGCATGTCCTATGTCCAGGGTGACATTACGAAGCCGGAGGTCTACGAGGCGCTCGCCGCGGAATTGGAGACCGCCTCGGCGAAGTACGACACTGTCGGGAACGCGATCTTCTACCTCGCGGTCGGAGACCGATTCTTCGGCGATGTGGTCGACCGCCTGGGCGGGGCCGGACTTGCCGATCAGCAGCGGGACGAAACTGGGGCGGCCAAGCGCTGGCGGCGCGTCGTGATCGAAAAGCCGTTCGGCCATGACCTTGCGTCCGCGGTTGCCTTGAACGCGCGCATCCTGCGGTCGCTGCATGAGGATCAGATTTTCCGGATCGACCATTTCCTGGGCAAGGAAACGGTGCAGGCGATCATGGCATTCCGGTTCGCCAATGGGCTGTTCGAGCCGCTGTGGAACCGGGATCGCATCGACCATGTGCAGATCACAGCGGCCGAGACGGTTGGCGTGGAGGCGCGCGGCGCTTTCTATGAAGTGACCGGCGCGATGCGCGACATGGTGCCAAACCACGTGTTCAGCCTACTGGCGATGGTGGCGATGGAGCCTCCGGCGACATTCGACGCCGCCGGCATCCGCAATCGTAAAGCCGAAGTGTTCGCCGCCATGCCGCCGCTGCCGGCTGATGCGGTGGTGCGTGGCCAGTATGGCGCCGGCGCTGTGTCAGGCGTCGCAGCTGTTCCCTATCGGACGGAGCCGCATGTCGATCCGCGCTCAAACACCGAAACCTATGTTGCCTTGCGGGTGGAAATCGACAATTGGCGCTGGGCCGGCGTGCCGTTTTACTTGAGGACTGGGAAGCATATGGCCAGCCGAATGACCGAGATCGCCATACGCTTCAAGCCCGCGCCGCTGGCGCCATTCGCAACCACGGCTGTGGACGAAACCCGTCCTAACTGGCTTGTTATCCGCATCCAACCCAAGGAAGGCATTTCATTGCAATTCGACATCAAGCGCCCTGGGCCGTCATTCCAGCTTGGCACCGTGCAGATGAATTTTGCCTATGCCGACTGGTTCCTCAAGGAACCGAATATCGGCTATGAAACGCTGATCCATGATGTGATGGTCGGCGATGCAACTCTGTTCAACCGCGCCGATATGGTCGAGGCGGCCTGGCGGGTCGTACAGCCGGCGCTCGACGCGTGGACGACCGACAAGAGCGCACCACAGATCTATCCATCCGGCAGTGCGGGGCCGACTGACGCGAATGCCTTGCTGGCGGCGGATGGCGGCCGCGCCTGGCGGGAGGTGTAGTAACCCGCCGTTGCTTCAACCTGGAAAGTCCGTCCGATGGCCCGACACCCACCAATCCGCCTGTTGCTTGCCGACGTCGATGGAACGCTGGTGACGAAGAAGAAGGTGCTGACCGACCAGGTCAGGGCGGCGGTTCGGGACCTCGGTCGCGCCGGTATCCTCTTTGCCATAACCAGCGGCCGGCCCCCACGCGGCATGAGAATGCTGATCGAACCGCTGGAACTGAAGACGCCGATTGCCGGGTTCAACGGCGGCGTCATGACCAACCCGGATCTAACGGTGATTGAAACACGCATCTTGCCGTTCGAAGCGGCGCAGGCCGCGATCAAGGTGATCCTCGGCAAGGGCATGGATGCGTGGGTCTATACCGCCGACCAATGGCTGGTCCGTGACCCCGCAGCACCTCATGTGGAGCATGAAGCAAGGACCGTCGAATTCGATGCCGTCGTGGTTCCTGCTTTTACCGATACGCATCTGGCAAGCGCAGTGAAGATCGTGGGCGTCAGCGACGATTACGACCTCGTTGCCGCCTGCGAGGATACCGCGCGTAAGGAACTCGGCGACACTGTCTCCGCCGCGCGGTCGCAGCCCTATTATCTCGATGTCACACACCGAGACGCCAACAAGGGTGCTGTGGTCGATCGGTTGTCTGAAATGCTCAGCATTCCCCGCGAAAGCATCGCAACGATCGGCGACATGCCGAACGACACGCTGATGTTCGCGCGCAGCGGTCTGTCAATAGCCATGGGCAATGCGAGCGACCAGGTGAAGGCGCAGGCCACCGAAGTGACCGACAGTAACGAGGACGAAGGGCTCGCTAAGGCGGTGCGCCGCTTCATATTACCCGCGGCGCCTGACCGGTTGGAATCGATGACTAAGGCAAG
>JAQGIF010000123.1 GCA_028291345.1 Rhodospirillales bacterium
TCTATGAAAGCCAGGACGCCGCCGTCGCCGGGATTCTGGGCGGCCAGGTCGTAGCCGGCGACGTGGTCGTCATCCGCTATGAGGGACCGCGCGGCGGGCCGGGCATGCAGGAGATGCTGTATCCGACCAGCTATCTGAAATCGAAGGGTCTCGGCAAAGCCTGCGCCCTGGTCACCGATGGCCGCTTCTCCGGCGGAACCTCGGGCCTTTCCATCGGCCATGTCTCGCCCGAGGCGGCCGAGGGCGGCACGATCGGCCTGGTTGAGCCCGGCGACATCATCGAAATTGACATCCCCAACCGCACGATCCGCCTCGCAGTGTCCGATGACAAACTGGCGCACCGCCGCCAAGCGATGGAAGCGCTGGGCAAGGCTGCCTGGAAACCCAGGACCCGCAACCGCAAGGTCTCGGCCGCGCTACGCGCCTATGCCGCGCTGACGACCAGCGCCGCCAGGGGGGCCGTGCGGGTGATCGACTAGCTGTCGAGCTTCTTGTTCGCCTTGGCGTCGATCTTGGATTTCGCCGATTTGGACATGCGCCCAGCCTTAACTGCCTGAGCCGCCCGCGCCTTGGCATCGGCGGCATGCGCCTTATCGGGAATAGGATAGGATTTGCCCGGCCCGGCAAACTCGGACTTCGGGAGTTTCTTGCGCTGTGCGGCGGTAAGGGTCGACATGGCAGCCTCGATCGCATCCTGGATATGGATAGAAACACGCTCGGGCGCATCGTGTTCGCGCTGACTAAACCCGCTCGTAGATGATCAACGACCCATCACCGGCCTTGAAACTCAAGCCCGCCCAGCTGGGCGTGCTGTCGTACCAGGTATCCAGCACGGCATCGCCGGACAGTGCAAAACGGTCTGCCATGATTGTGCCGCCCGCCGCGACGGGGATGGCGTCATTCCCCATCGGCGTGATGGTCGGGTGCATCAGCCGACCGTCCTGGGTGTTGATCATCGGCCCGTCCAGCATGTGGCGGTTCCAGTGGGTCGCCGGGATCGCGTTGTCGGGCGCGGTATAGAGCGGCGCCTTGGTGCCCTCGACCATGAAGCCGGTCTCGGTCCTGCGGCCCGTCACAATGTTCGGCTTGCCGTCATCGTCGGACTCGGTGTCGAGCGAGAATAGCTGGCCGTTCTTCCAGACTTCGGTCGCGTGATGCGTATAGCGGAAAAGCGTAATTGGTCCGACGCCGACCTTAAGCTCGACCGCGACATTGACGATTAGATTGTCGCCAGCCTGATCGAAGGTCAGCACATGGGTGCCGATCTTGCTTTTATCGCGCACGACGTCGAAGCCGAGCACTTTGGCGGGAGGCGTGGCCATCAGGCTGACCTTGGCGGACGCCGCGGCACCGGGTTCGGCCCATGAAGGCCGGATGCAGAGAAATGTCCCGCCGGCGACGACGAGGCTGCGCCGACTGATGATCACCCGGATTGAATTATGGCTGTGGACCCAGCCGAGGGACGTCCGATCACATACAGGCCGACATCGAGAATGCCCGACCTGAAACCAGCTTCACAATATGATAGGTAATATTCCCACATATGCTTGAATCTTTTATCGAAACCGAATGTTCGAATAGTCGTCCAGGCGTCCTGAAACCTGCGATTCCAATCGGCCAGAGTCAGAGCATAGCTGTCGCCGAAGGTCTTAAGTTCCCTGAGTTCGAAGCCCGCGCGATCAATCTCGACGCGTATGATTTCGTCGGACGGAAGCATGCCGCCCGGGAAAATATAGCGCTGTATGAAATCGACGCCCTGCTGGTAGCTGGCATAGCGCGCCTTCGCGATCGTGATGACCTGCAGCACGGCGATACCGTCATCCGTCAGCCGCGCCTTCAGCGTGTCGAAATAGGTCGGCCAATATTCCTGGCCGACCGCCTCCAGCATTTCGATCGACACGATGCGATCGAATTTGCCGCGAACATCGCGATAATCCTGCAGCCGCATGTTCGATCGGTGGGTCAGCCCGGCCTTCGCGAGGCGGTCCTTGGCATAGGCCAGTTGTTCGGTCGACAGCGTCAGACAGGTTATTTTCGCCGCGCCGCATTCGAGCACCCGTTCCGCCAGCCCGCCCCAGCCGCAGCCGATTTCCAGCACCTTCTCGCCACCGCTCAACTGAAGCTTTTCCAGGACCAGGTCCTGCTTGGCCGCCTGCGCCTGCTCCAGCGGCTCGCCCGGATCGGCATAGAGTGCGGAGGAATAGGTCATGCCGGCATCGAGCCAGCGCGTGTAGAACTCGTTGCCCAGGTCGTAATGCGAGGCGATGTTGCGCCGGCTGCCGTGGCGGGTGTTCGCGCAGCGGGCATGCTTGAACTTCCTCAGCATGCGGACCAGCGCCGAACCCATGATTTCGGCATCCAGGCTCTCGACATTGAGCGCCGCCAGTTCGAGGAAAGCCGTCAGGTCGGGGGTCGACCAGTCGCCCTCCATATAGGATTCGGCAAAGCCCAGATCGCCCTTCCACAACAGCCAGCGCATCGCGCGCCAACGATGGATGATGATCGTCGCCTCGGGCCCCGGCTGGGCGGCGGTATAGGCTACACGATAGCCGGCCGGCGTCTGGACAGTGATCTTACCCATCCGCAGGCTGGACAGGATCTTGGTGACGACGGCATTGGGCGCCCGCTTCAGCGGCGCGGTGGCACCCACGGAGGAAAAATCGAATGTTCCGCATTCCAGCTGACCGCCATACTCCATCACCTGCGTCTGGTCATGCAGCATCGAACGTCTCCCAACGACTGAATTCTTCAGAAATCTCGGAGACCGATTTCGAGGTGCCGGCGCAAAGAATTGGTATGTCCGGTATCATAGGTCCAACTCAGATTTTATCTGTGGGCATGTCCGTTTATCGGTCCACCCCTATACGCCAGGTGCCAAAGCTTGGATGCCTTGCTTGCGCATTTTGATTAGTCCGATTGCGCTTTTTCTGCACTATTCGGCTGACTCGAACAACGCCCATGCTATTGCGGGAAAATCGATGCCGCGCGCGCTTGTCCGACGGGCCGCTTCCCGTCATTTCCCGGCATCGCGATTGCGCCTTGAAGTTCCACTTATAAAACGTTTCAATCCAATCCATGAATGCTACCCGCAAGATTACGATCCGCGAAGTCGCCAGGCTTGCCGAAGTCTCGGTTGGCACGGCTTCCAATGTCCTGAACGGCGCGGCGAATGTGAGCGACACGACCCGCCAGCGCGTCGCCCGCGTGATCGACGATCTCGGCTTCACGCCGGACAACGTCGCCCGCTCGCTGATCAACCGTCGCCGTCCGGAAGCGGCCAACACCCTGACCCGGTCTTATACCGCGTGGATGGCGGCTCACGGTTTCGCGGCGCCTGACCGGGTGGCGATCGATCTGCTGACCCAAATTCTAGACGAAGGTGTGCTCGGCGCGACCCGGCATGTCCGCCTCGCTCATCGGCTGCTGATCCATATGGCGGAGCAGGCCGCCGGTTCGGAGGGTGCCTGGAAGGCGATCGAGGCCACTGCCGACCATATCATCGCGACACGCGGCGCCGATGTCCCGCTGGTCTCAAACGGTATTGCCTGGCTGATGAACGATATAGGCGATATTCCGCTCGAACAGCGCGCCGGGCGACTGTCGAACCGGGCCGAACTTTGGGAATGCGAGGCCCATACACGGCTGGAACGGCTCGTCGCGGCCGGGGCGGCATTATTGGGCGCAAATGCCCGTCCCATCCTGCTCGATTATAGCAGTACCGTGGCCGCGATTATCGAGGCGCTGCATGAGCGCGAACTAAATCCGATGCCGATCGTGTTGGAAAATCGCGGGGTCGGCGGCGGCATCCGCTATATCAACCAGTTCCTGGCGGGCGGATTAGACCTGCAACTCGCGCCCGACGCCGCAATCGAGCATGTGTTGGGTAAAGCGAGTTCCGTCCTGATCGGCTGCGAGAGCATGCATTGCGACGGCAGTGTGGTGAACGCACTCGGCAGCAGGCCGCTGGCCCGCATCGCCCATGCGCTGGAGGTTCCGGTCTATTGCTGCGCCGACCTGTTCAAGCTGGACATCCGCTCCTATGCCGGTGCGGTCAGCCTCTCGAGCTCCCGCACCTATGACTTTCCCTGGATCCACGAGATCGACGTGCCCGCAGGCCGCCGCGTCGACGCCACCGTGCCGGCGGTCGAAATCGTCCCGGCGCGATTCCTGACCGCCATCGTCACCGAGAAAGGGCCGCTGCCGCCCGCCGCTCTCTGGTCGTTGGGCCGTGCGATCTTCCGCGACAGGATTGCCAGCCTGCTGACATAGCTTGACATGTCGCGCCTCCTCGCAGCATCTTATTGAACCGTTTCAATATGGATGACAGGCGATGGGCCAAGGTAATTCCGTTGATGTGACCGGCTCTCACCCGATGCTGGCCGATATGCGCCGTCAGCCGCAAAGCCTCGCCGAGTTGCTGGCGCGCGCCGGCGAGTTCGCGGCGGAAAGCCACGGCTTGAGCGGCAACAGCAGCGGTCGCGTCTACGCCTTCGGCTCAGGCGACGGCTGGTTCGCCGCCCGAGCTGCCACCGATTTTGCCCGCAAAAGGCTGGGCCTGCGTTATAAAGCGGCCTCCGCGCTCGAAATGCTCGCCTACGCCGCGCCCAAGCTGGGGCCGGACGATCTTGCCATCGCTATCTCCATGTCGGGAACAGCGGATCGCACCAATGAGGCCGCCGAGGCGGCCCAGGCACGAAGCGCCTTGGTTTTAGCGCTGACCAACGGGTCGGGCGGCAATCTGGCAAAGATCGCGCAGTCCAAGATATCGCTGGAATTGACCGACGTCGCACCGTTCCTGACCGGTACGGCGAAATACACCGCCAGCCTGCTGGGCTTGATGCTGCTTCTGCAAGGCGCAGCGGGTCGGAAGGACAATGAGTTGGCGGCAATCATTCGCGCGCTCCCCGCCCTGGTGAGCGGCGCGGAAACTTTCGCCGGGGAACAGGCAAGCAGCCTCGCCGCCCGCCCTATCACCGGCGTCCGCATTCTGTCGTCCGGCTGCAATCTAGCAACCGCCGATTACGGCACCGCCAAATTCCTGAAGCTGGTCCCGCTGCCGATCACCGCCGACGATATCGAGGAATTCGCGCACCGCCAATTCTGGTCGACCCCTGCCGACGATCTTGTCATCTATATCGCCGCCAACCCCGCCGCCGCGCGCTGCGCCAGCGCCAGCGCGGCGGCTTTGGGCAGCATGGGCATGCGGACGATTGCAATCGACACGCCGTCATCACCCGTTGCCACCGCGGGCGGCCGGTTCAGTCTGCCCGATGTCGGCGAGGCCGTATCGCCGCTGCTCACCGCCATCCCAGTGCAGTTCCTCAGTTATTTCATCGCTTTGACGCTCGGCGGCAACCCGGATATCGGCCAGGATGTCGGCGATCCGGCCCGCTTCCTCGCCAGCCAGAGGCTGGCCCGGCGCGGGGAGTTGGGGCACCAGCTCTCCTCACCGCCTCGTAAATCCATCGCAAACGTCGAAAGCCCATCATGAGGAACGCCAAGACCTATACGCCCGATATCGTGATCGCGATGGACCAGTCGCTCGATTTCCCGACTTTGCGACGCGTGGTCCACGCCCATGTCGCGGAAGCCATCGCCGACCATCGGATCGCCAATGCGCAACGCATCGTCATCGGCGGCTCGGGAGATAGCTGGTTCTCCGCGCTTAGCGTCGCCCCCGCCTTCCGGCGCTGGACCGGGCTGGTGACCGAGGCGCGCACCGCCATGGAACTCGCCCGCTACGACGCCCCCTTGCTGGGGCCGAGCGATCTGGTAATCAGCGTCTCGAATTCCGGCAGTTCGTCGCGGGCGCGGGAGGCCGTGCTGCTCGCCAAGTCGCGCGGCTGCCCGACCCTGGGCGTGACAGGCAGCCTGATCGGCCCGCTGGCGCAGCAGGCCGACCGAATTATTCATCGCCCGGTGCATGAAGAGTTCGATGTTCCGGCCAGCTATGGCCGCTGTTTCCTGAACATGACCGAGTGGGTCGCGGTACTCTATGCGCTCTATGTGTTCGGGCTGGAGCTGGGGGTGAAGCGCGGCCATATCGACCGTGCCACAGCGGCCATCGAACTGGCGGCGATCGAACGTTCAATCGAGCAGATTCCGGCCATTTCGGCGGCAATAGAGCTGGGCGTCATCGCGCTGGCCGAACAGTTGGATGGGATCGACACGATCTGGACGATCGGCGCGGGCCCGAGCCGGGGCACGGCGCAATATTGCGCCGCCAAGTATCACGAGCAGATGCCGATCAACGGCGTTTGCACCGATTTGGAGGAATGGGCGCATCTGGAATATTTCCTGACCCTGAACTGGGGCAAACGCAGCGCCGTCATGGTGATCGCGCCGCCGGGCAATAGTTTCGACCGCGCACAAGAACTCGTGACCGGTATCGAAGGCGCCGGCGGCCGGGCGATCGTGGTGACCGAAAGCCCCGATGCCGCCTTCCCCGAAGCCACGGCGCGCTTCAATCTCGGCTTGGCCATGAGCGAGTTCATTTCGCCGATAGTGTATCACCTGCCGGCGCAGCTTCTGGTGCTGCATATGGCGCAGCGGGCCGGGATCACGCATATTCCGATGAAGCGCCATGACGGCGCTTTCCTGATCGCCAAAGGCATCGTGCGCGGCACCGCACAGGGATTGGCATGAGATGGCAGCTGGGCCCGACCTGATCTTTGTCGGCCAGGTCACGATCGACGATGTCGTTCCGGCCGAGCCGGGCCCCTGGCGCCGCGCAGTCGGCGGCAGCGCGCTGTATGCCATCGCCGGCGCGCGGCTATGGATCGACCCGGCACGCATCGGAATCGCCACCCGCACCGGCCGGGGCTACCCGTTCGATCTCGAAGGGATTTTGAAGGAGGCTGGCGTCGGCCACACCGCGATCATCCCGATCGCGGGCGAGCATCTGATCGAATGGCTGATCTATGAAGAGGATGGCAGCCGCCGCTCGCTGCCCCGCAATTTGGCCGCCCGCGACGTAGGCGCCGAAGGGTCGCCCACCCTGCAGCCTTTCTACGACGTGCTGCTCGGCATCTCCCCGACCGCGTCCGATATTCCGCCGGCTTGGCTTCCTGCCCCAGCGGTCCATCTCTGCCCCCAGGTCGGCACGCGCCATCGCGACAGCCTAGCTGTGCTCAAAGATAAGGCCGGCTGGATCTCGGTCGACCCCTCCCCGCATTATAGCCGCAAGCTGGACGCCGCCGGCCTGGCCGACTTCCTCTGCGGCGCTGCCGCCTTCCTGCCCAGCGCGCAGGAGGTTCGACCGCTCCTGGAGAGCATGACGCCGATTCAGGCAGCCGAAATCCTCCACAAGGTGGGCTTTCCCGAAGTTGTGTTGAAGCGAGGCGCCGAGCCGACGATCATCGCTGTCGATGGGATCGGCATCTCCATGCAGGTCACGCCGGTGACGATCGTCGACCCGACCGGCGCAGGCGACTCCTTCTGCGGCGCTTATGCCGCCAATCGGCTTCTGGGCCACGACCCCGTCGAATCCGTTCGCCGCGCCGCGATCAGCGCCGCCCTGGTGGTCGGCTGCAGCGGCGCCGAACAGGCACTGGGACTGACGCTGCCGGCGCGATAGCCTGCTGCAAATATAAGGTGGAAAACGGCCGCGTATCCAATCCTACAATTAGGCACCCGTCCTCTGAACCGTTTCAGTGCATACCGGAAACCTCTGATTAAAACGACGGCACACAGGCAATGCCTGCCTATTTATTGCCCACACTAACTACATAAATTGTGAACAATCATATTTTCAAAGACAACTAACTATATGATATAACTGCATATATACGTATCCACCTCATGTGGCACGGGACATGCATCGCATGAACTGTGAAGACGATGACAAAAGGGGTGACTCATGCGGATCACAGCAATAAGAGTCCGGCGTTCCAGCTGGCAGCTTTCCCTCCAAGTCGCGGTGATCGCGCTGGGCTTTACACAACACGGTTTCGCACAGACAGCGCCGCAGGACGCTGCTTCCAGCGCCGGCCAGCTCGAAGAAATCGTCGTCACCGCGACTAAACGTGAGGAAAAGCTGAAGGACGTGCCGACCGCCGTGTCGGTGGTCAGCGCCTCGACGCTTGCCAACCAGCACATCACCGATGTGGAAGACGTCATCCGCAACGTGCCCAGTGTCGCTTTCTCAACCACGGGCGGCGAGGGTCAGGATAATATCTCAATCCGCGGCATCAGTTCGAATGTCGGCTCGCAGACCGTTGGCATCTATCTCGACGACGTCCCGCTGCTGGTCACCAACAGCTATGAAGGCGTCACTATCCCGAAATTCCTCGATATGGCGCGTATCGAGGTGCTGAAAGGGCCCCAGGGCTCGTTGTTCGGTGCAGGGTCGGAGGGCGGCACGATCCGCTTCATCTCGAATCTGCCGAAATTCGACGTCTATCAGGGCAGCGCACAGATCGACCTCGGAGGCACCTCAGGAGCGGGCGGTCCGAATTACGATTTTCAGGGGGTGCTGAACATCCCGGTGATCGATGGCAAGCTCGCGGTCCGGGCGGCGTTCGAATACGGCTATCAGGCCGGCTGGATCAATCGCATCACCAACTCCGGAGCCCCCGCCGGCAGCGACGTCAATGACGAGCGCGACATCGTCTTTCGCCTGTCCGCCCGCCTGGCCGCGACGGACAATCTCACGATCACCGCATCGATGTTCGGCCAGCGGGCAAAACTCGGCGATTCACCGAATATCAGCACCAATCTCGGCTTCAACACGATCCAGAAACAGGTCGATGAATTCAGCCGTGACACGATGTTCATTCCCAGCATCACGATCGACGACGATCTGGGGTTTGCCACGTTGACATCGGTCACCAGCTATTTCTGGCGGCAGGAATCGCGGCAGCGCGACGGCACTGCCTTTAATAGCGGCGCCATCGCCCAATTCTTCCTCGACCCGGCCTATCCCCAGTTCCAGCGGCAGAACGACACGATCCTGGCGAATGTCGCCTCGCCGGTGCATTTCCACGACACTTGGTACACCGCCAACCAGGAACTCCGCCTGACCTCACCGACCCAGGCGGAAAGCGGGCTGCCGTTCAAATGGACGGTCGGCCTCTTCTATTCCGACCAGGCCAATAATCACCGCGACTATGAGGACATGCCAGGCTTCAGCTCCGCCTTCCAGTCGATTTACGGCTACAACATCAATACCGACCCGGTGCTGGGCAACGGCGACCCGCAGCTCTTCAAGAACGACCAGGTCTATTTCGTCTATGATCGCAACGACCTTCGGCAATATGCGATATTCGGTCAGCTGGATTGGGACCTCCTGTCCAATCTCCATGCCGGGTTCGGCGGCCGCTATGTCTATGCCCGGGAGTCGTTCACCGAGAATGGCGGGGGGTTCTTCGAATTGGGCAATGTCGGCGTGACCAGCCCCTATAGCCAGGTGGCGCGTTTCTATGCCTTCACGCCCAAATTCTCGCTGACCTACGACGTGTCGCCGGACTCCACCGTCTATGCCTCGGCAGCCAAGGGCTATCGTTTCGGCGGCGCCACCTCGCCGAACAACAACATCCCCTGCCTCCAGGGCTTTGCAGTGCTGGGTATCAACGGTGCGCCGACGACCTACGGTCCCGACAAATTATGGACCTACGAAGTCGGCACCAAATCGCGTGCACTGGGCGGGGCGCTATCGGTCAACGCAGCGGCCTTCTATACGGAATGGTCGCAAATACAGGAATCGGTGATCATTCCGGTCTGCGGCGGCCAGTTCAACAGCAATGTCGGCAACGCGGAATCCTATGGCGTGGAAGGCGAGATCGTCTATGCGCCGCCGGAGGTCCCCGGTTTCACCTTCCATGTGAACGGCAATATCCAGCATGCGCAGATCACCAGCGCCACGGGACAATCGCCGGCCCATGCGGGCGATCATATCCTCTACGTACCGGACTGGCAGACAAGCGTTGCCGCCGATTACGAGTTCCCGGTAATGGATGGTTATGACGGGTTCGCGCGGGTCGATTACGAATATACCGGTCCGTCGCGCGGCAGCTTCTCACCGGCCGATCCGAACTATAACGACCCGGCCTACGGCGTGTTGAACGGCAGCATCGGCTTCAGGACGGATACGATGGAGTTCTCGCTCTATGCCAAGAACCTGGCGAACGACAAGACCATCATTCAGCGCCCGGTCATCAACTCGGTGTCGGAGGGGTACACTCTGCGGCCGCTCACCTTCGGGTTGACTGCAAAGAAGACGTTCTAGTGGTCAACAACCTTCCCACTGCCCCCTCAAGCGCCTCCCTCCTCGAGGGGGAGGCCGGCAACGCCTCGGCGCCGCCGGATGGCGGGTCTGCCGGGGGAGATCGCTTGCCGGCAGAACGAAGGCGGAAGCATTACCCCCCACCCGTCGTTTCGCGCCGACCTTCTCCTCAAGCGGGAGGGCGATTTTTTATGATGGTTTTCGCCATCGCCCTCCTCGCAATCACCGCTCCCGCCATGGCGGCCGAGAAGGTCATCCTCATCTCCCCCCTGCCCTTCGGCGTCGACGTCTATCTCAAGATGACCCGGCTCGGCACGCTGGCGGCCGCACATGACATCGGCGCCGCGGTCAATATCTTCGAAAGCAGCGATCCGGAAACGCGGGCGGAGAATATTCGCGCCGCGCTGAATTACGGCGCCACGATCATTGTCGCCCCCGGCCCGGAATTCATCGATATCGTCCCCGATTTCGCCGAGGATAATCCCAAGGTCAAATTCCTGATGGTCGAGGATTGCCCGACGACGCTGGGTCCCAACGTCTATTGCATCCAGCTGCGTGTGTATGAGGCAGGCTTCCTGGCCGGGGTCGAGGCCGGGCTGACGACCACGTCCGGCAAGGTCGGCACCATCGCCCCGATCGACTACCCGGCGGCGCACCGCTTTATCGATACCTACTCCGACGGCGCGCGCTATGTCCGCGCCGACACCGCCATTCACCCGACCTTGTGGATCGGCGGCGACAATCCCTGGTCCGACCCGCTGCGCGCACAAAGTCAAGCGGCGGCGATGCTGGGCGACGGAGTCGACCGCATTCTGGCGACCGTCGCGAGCGGCAACCCCGCGATCTTCAAGCTGGTGGCCAACACCCCCGGCGCGCTCGCCACCGGGCTGGACATCAATGAATGCCCCGACGCGCCGGGACATGTTCTCGACAGCGTGGTCCGCCATATCGATCTCGTCATCACCCGCGCCATCGCCGGGATCGCCGCCGGTACCCAGCCGAGCACGATCTCCTATGGGCTGAAGGATGGCGCGGTGAACTTGACCGGGCTCGAGGCCGGCGCGGAGCAGAGCCAGTGCGTCGTCGCCGGCAAGCCCGACGTGCTGAGCAAGGTGGCGGCGGTCCGGGACAAGATCGTCAGCGGCGAGATCGTCATCAAGGATCCTGCCGGCATCATTCAGTGACGGCCAGTAACAAACAGTAACGGGCAGCATCGCCGGAGAGCGCGCATGGCATTTTTGGAAATGATCGACATCGTCAAGCGCTTCCCCGGTGTGCTGGCGAACGATCATGTGAACCTCGCCGTCGAGCAGGGCGAAATCCATGCGGTGATGGGCGAGAACGGCGCCGGGAAATCGACCCTGATGGCGATCCTCTACGGGCTGCATGCGCCGGACGAGGGCTATATCCGGCTGGACGGCAAGACCGAGATTTTCCGCTCCCCGATCGACGCCATCGAACGTGGTGTCGGGATGGTCCACCAATCGTTCAAGCTCTTCGAATCGCTGACGGTTTGGGAGAATATCGTCTATCGGCGGGAGCCGCGGCGGGGTTTGTTCATCGACGCCAAGGCGGCTCAGCGGCAGGTCGCCGAACTGGCCGCGCGCTATGGCCTGCCGATCGACCCCATCGCACGGGTCGGCACCCTGCCCGTCGGCGTCCGGCAGCGGCTGGAAATCCTCAAGGCGCTCTATCGCCACGCAAGGATCCTCATTCTCGACGAACCGACTGCGGTCCTGACTCCGGGCGAGGCAGTGTCCCTCTTCGAGGTCATCCGCAATCTGGCCGTCAATGGCTGCACCGTCCTGCTCGTTACCCATAAGCTGAATGAGGTGATGGCGGTCAGCGACCGCATCACGGTGCTGCGCGACGGCAAAGTCACCGACCGGCTGGTGACGGCGGAAACCAACCCCACCGAAATCGTCCGCGCCATGACCGGGCGCAATGTGCTGCTACAGGTCGGCAAGACCGCGCGCCCCGCCGGGGAGATCAGGCTGGAAGTGAAGCATCTCGTTGTCGATGGCCGTAATCGCCGGGCAGTAGATGATGTATCGTTCGCGCTGCGCAGCGGCGAGATCCTCGGCATCGCCGGGGTTGCCGGAAATGGCCAATCCGAACTGGTCGAAGCGATTGTGGGGCTGTGGCCGACCGATGGCGGCGCGATATTGGTCGACGGCAAGGATGTCACCGCCCTGCCGATCGCCGGGCGCCGCGATGCGGGCATGAGCTATATCGCCGAGGACCGCAGCCGCACGGCCAGCGCCGGCACCGCCAGTGCGATGGATAATCTGGCGCTGGGCTTCCACCGCCGCCGGCCGATTGCAGTCCACGGCCTGCTGAATCTGCGGGAAATGCGCGGCTGGGCTCGCACTCTGATCCGCAAGTTCGACATCCGAATCGCCGGCGAGACGACGCCGGTCGGCACCCTGTCGGGCGGCAACCTCCAGAAGATCGTGATCGCCCGCGAGCTAGCCCATGACGCCCCGGTGCTGATCGCCGAGCAGCCGACACGCGGCGTCGATGTCGGCGCCATCGAATTCATCCATGCCGAGCTGGTGGCCGAACGCGACCGCGGCCATGCCATCCTGCTCGTATCCGCCGAGCTGTCGGAGATAATGGCATTATCCGACCGGATTATCGTGATGTTTGAGGGGCGCATCGTTGCGTCGCTCACCCGCGCCGAGGCCGATGAGGCGACCTTGGGCCTCTATATGGCCGGCGGCCGGAAGGAGGCAGCCTAATGAGCGCCTTTGCCGGTCTGATGCGCACAACCAAACTCCCGCAGTGGGTCGGGTCGCTGCTCCCCGTCTTCTGGGCGGTGATCGTCGGCTTCGCCGTCTGCGGGGCGATCGCCGGAACGGTGGGTTTGAGCCCGCTGCTGATGCTGACCGAGCTCATCAAGGGCGCGGTCGAGGGGCCGCAGATCTTTGAAACGGTCGCTCGCGCCGTGCCGCTGGTCGGTATGGCGCTCGCCGCCGCCATGCCGCTGCGCGCCGGCATAGTCAATCTCGGCACCGACGGCCAGCTGGTGCTGGGTGGTTGCGTCGCCGCGATCATCGCCCTGTATCTGCCCGCCCCCGACGGCGTCCGCATCGTCCTCGCTCTGATCACTGGCACTTTGGTCGGCGGCGCCTATGCCGCACTGGCGGCGGCGGGAGAGATCTATGCCCGCGTGCCGTTGCTCGTATCGACCTGGCTGATGAGCTATCCGGCAAAGGGGCTGTGCGGCTGGTTGGTTCATGCCCCGCTGGCCGACCCGCTGGTCGCCTGGCCCTCCACCAGGCGCATCCCGCTCGGCACCCGGCTCGAACATCTGATCCCGGGCACGCCGATCAATGATGGTTTCCTGCTGATCGCCTTCGCCGCCATATTGATCGTGTTCCTCGACCGCCGCAGCTCGGTCGGATACGAACTCCGTCTGCGCGGCCTGAACGAACGCTTCGCCCGCTATGGAGGCGTCGCCATCGACCGCCAGACCTTTTGGCTGATGTTCGCCAGCGGCGCGATGGCCGGATTGATTGGCGCGGTCCTGGTTCTGGGCTCGCAATATCGCTTCACCGACGGCGCGCTGACCGCCCCGCAATATACCTGGTCCGGCACCTTGGCCGCCCTGCTCGCGGGCGGCGAGCCGCTCGGCGCCATCATCGCGGCCGTCCTGTTCGCCGCGCTGCAGACCGGCGGCTTCGCCATGGAACGGTCGGTAGAAATTCCGCGCGTGTTGACCATGGTTCTGGAATCGATCGTCATATTGTTCCTGGCGATGCGCGGCGCGATCTGGCGGCGCCGATGACCAGCTTCTTCCTCAGCCCCGCCTTTTTCGATCAGGCCGTCCTTGGCATCACGCCCATCCTGCTGGCGGCGCTGGCGGGAACACTGTCCGAGCGAGTCGGGTTGTTCAATATCGCGCTGGAGGGGCAGATGCTGGTCGGCGCCTTCGCCGCCGTGGCGGGCAGCCATTTCACCGGCAGCCTCGCTGGAGGCGTACTAATGGCGGTCGTCGCCAGCACCTTGTTCTCCGGCCTGCTCGCCTTCGGTAGCGCCATATTGCGCGGTAACGACATCGTCATTGGCATCAGCCTCAACCTGCTGGCGGCCGGGCTGACCTCGTTCCTGCTGCGCTCCCTGCTCGGCGTCAGCGGCACGTTCAGCGATTCGGCGATGGCCGGGCTTACCCGGCTCCATATTCCCGGATTGGCCGACCTGCCCGTCATCGGCCGCGCCTTGGGCGAACAGAATCCGCTGGTCTACCTGTCCTGGCTCCTGGTCGCTGCCATCGCAATCTTCCTGGCCTACACGCCCTGGGGCCTGCGCGTCCGCGGCATCGGCGAACAGGCCGACGCGGCGGTGACATTAGGCGCTAATGCCGTCCGCTACCGGATCGCCGTCACGCTCGCGGGCGGCGCGCTCTGCGGCCTCGCCGGGCTGCAATTGTCGCTGGGCAGCCTGACCCTGTTCAGCGAGAACATGACCGCCGGCCGCGGCTGGATCGCGGTCGCCGCCGTCATGCTCGGCCGTGCCCGACCATTGCCGGTCGCAGCCGCCTGCGTGCTGTTCGGCATCGCCGATGCGCTGGGCCTCAAGCTGCAGGGTGAAGGCCTGCCCAACCAGATCACCGACTCCGCCCCATATGTCGTCACCTTGATCGCCCTGGTCGTCGCCGGCCTACGCCAGAAGATCGATGGCCGGAAACTGTCGGTATGACCGCTAAGGGGCTGTTATGTCGCAAGGCCTCACGCAAGTGATCATTCGCAATATGTATTGAGATTGTTTACAATATCCATGTTGAGCATTGTATGGATGAGGAGACGAAGATGAGCTTAGGCGTTGATACCCGTAACGATTTCGACTCCGTTCCGGTCATCGATTTCGTAGGCATGCTGACCGAGGATCCCAAGGAAAAAGCCAAGGTCGCAGCAGCCCTGCGCGACGCCTGCTCCAATGTCGGCTTTTTCTACATCAAGGGTCACGGCGTACCGCAGACCTTGATCGACGCGATGTTCGCCCAATGCCCGCGCTTCTTCGGCCTGCCGCTGGAGGAGAAGATGGCCCTGCACGTCAAGAAATCCTCGCATCTGCTCGGCTATGTCGCGCTGAAGGACGAGAATGCAAACCAGCTCGTCGGCACCGGGGATCTGCATGAAGCGTTCGATTTCGTGTCGGAGGATATCGAGATCAGCGGACAGTTCCTGCCCGGTGATATGCGTCAGCCGGGCAATCACTGGCCGGAGCTCAATGGCTTTCATGAACTCCTGACCGAATACAGCGTCGAAATGCGCAAGCTTGCAAAGCGGCTATTCGGCGCCTTCGCGCTGGCGCTCGACCTGCCGGAGAATTACTTCGACCGCATGAGCGACAGGCCAATGTCGCTGGTGCGCATGCTGTATTACCCCAGCCAGCCCGGCCCGTTCGACGAAAGCAAGATGGGCACCGGCGCGCATACCGACCATGAATGCTTCACCATATTGGGCCAGGACAGTGTGCAGGCCCTGCAAGTCAAGAACCACCGTGGCGAATGGATCGACGCACCGCGTATCCCGGGTACCTTCGTCGTCAATATCGGCGACCAGATGGCACGCTGGACCAACGGCTTCTTCGCCTCGACTTTCCACCGGGTCGCGAATCTGTCAGGCAAAGCCCGCTATTCCATCCCCTGCTTCGTCGGCGCCAATCCCGACGCGGTGATCGAGGCGTTGCCCAGCTGCGTCAGTCCGGAGAACCCGCCGAAATATGCGCCGGTGGTTGCCGGAGAATATGTCACGAACTTGATCTACCACCAGTTCCACGAGAACCATCAGCCGCATCCGAGCAAGCTGCCGATTGCAGGAGCTGGCGCGCATTGAATGAAGGTGAGCAGGTAATCGGCATCACTCCACCCAACCCTCGCGCATCGAGGGGAAGGGTTTTAGGTCGAGTCCTTCCCCCTCGATGGGGGAGGTTAGGTGGGGGTGGAACTTTAACCGCTTGCGTCTTTTAATCGAAAATCACAGAAGATCGAGACGCCTTTGATGGGCCAGGAACCGACCATCCATTCCCTCGAAACCATCGTCACCCAGGGCCTGTGCATCGGTTGCGGCCTGTGCAAAAGCCTGGCTGGAAAAGACGCCAATGGCGCCGGCAACGTGCGGATGGTGATGAACCGCGAAGGCGGCGAACGGCCGTTGGTCACCGGCACGGTCGATGAACCGACCTTGCGCCTGATCAACGCCGTCTGCCCCGGGCTGCATGTTGAGGGCTATGTCCACGAAACCTCCGTCGAGGCGGCCGAGGACGCGCCCGAGCTTCACCCGATCTGGGGGCCCACCCGCCTGATGGGAACCGGGCACGCCACCGACCCGGCCGTGCGCTTCCATGCTTCGTCAGGCGGCGCGCTCTCGGCCCTCAGCCTCTATCTGCTGTCCAGCGGCCGGGTCGATTTCATCCTGCATGTCGCCGCGTCGAAGCTGCAACCGACCCGCACCGTCGATCATCTCAGCTTCGATGCTGCCCAGGTGATCGAGGGCTCGGGCTCGCGCTATGGACCCGCCGCCCCTTTGGCCGATTTCAAGGCGGTGCTCGATCTCGGCCGGCCTTTCGCTTTCGTCGGAAAAGCCTGCGACATCTCCGCGATCCGCAACTATGCCAAATTCGATTCCCGCGTTGATCAACTCGTTAAATATACGCTCAATTTCTATTGCGGCGGCGTGTCGGAATTCGGCAAGACCATGGATTATGTCCGCAAGGTCGGCTTCAGCGAAAGGGACATTTCCCATCTGCGCTATCGCGGTGACGGCTGTCCCGGCCCGATGGTGATGAAGACCCATAGCGGCAAGGTGTTCAATTTCAGCTATAATGAGATGTGGGAGGACGAGGCGCGCTGGCAGCTGATGTTCCGCTGCAAGATTTGCCCTGATTCGATCGGCGATCTAGCCGACATCACCGTCGCCGATGTCTGGCCGGGTGGCCGCCCGGATACCGAGGGTCTCGGCTTCAACGGCTTCATCGCCCGCACTAGGCGCGGTCAGCACCTGCTCGAATCCGCCATCGTCGACCGGGCGATCACCATCACCGAGCCACTGGGCTATGACGGGCTGGAGTTGGCCCAAGGCTCCCACATGTACAAGAAGCAGTCGATCACGGCCCGCCTCGCCGCCATGGGTGACGAGGGACTGATCGTGCCGGACTTCCGCGATTTACGCCTCGACCAAGCCGCAGCGAAGCTCACCGAGGCCGAGCGCGAGGGCAATTACGATGGAATGCTGAGCCGGCTGCGCGCGGGGGATAATGTGGAAAATATGCCGGTAGCGATCGGCTAGAGGGTCATTGCAGGTGTCACGCCTGGCGCTCTTGCACAGCTAGTTGACCGAGGTCGCCGAACAGCGCGTCGGCGCATTCGCCAAACGATGCAGAATCAGCGTCCTACCGAACAGGGAAATGCCGACATAGCCGCGCAGCTTGACCGTATTCTCATCGATAATCGAAATCGTGCCTGAGTAGGTTCTACCGTTATCCGGATCGTAGACCCAGCCGCCGTCCCAAACGTTGCTTGATCGTCTGGTTGGTTTGAAACCACCCATCAACCGCAGTCCGCACAGAGGTTCAGCGCGGCGGGCAGAATCCGGATTATGCTCGTCCCGCGCTACATAGCCCGGCTCATGCTGGTGGGTTACTCTATAGTCGACCAAATATGCGCAAAGCCCGCTGTCGCACGGCTTGGCTTCCACCACCCAGCCCTGCTCGTCGTTCTTCCAGAATTCAGTCGGGCGGGATTCATCAGGAGCCGCCGCAGCGGAAGCTAAGCACGCCAAGCCAATCAGCGAGGCGGTCAGGAGTAGAAATCGTTTGTGCATATGGGGCTAAACGCCGAACACTCCAGTGGGTTCCAGAGTGTACGACGGCAGAACGCCGCATCCACCGCCGTCTCGCAAAGCGGGACATAGGCACGATAGGAAGTCTTTTCGCACCTGCAAGTGAGAACCTATTATGTTCTGTTATATTTCCCTTAATGTCCGAAAACCTGAACCGAGCCACTCGCCCCAGTGCGACAGCATGGCCACCGCCCGACCGGCTCCAAAGGGCGAACCGCGTTCCTGCGCGAGGAGCGCCGCGCAGACCGTTGCGCGAGCTGGAGAAGTTGCGCCAGACGGGCATGCACCACTTTGCCCGATGAGGAGGCCCAGCCCTTCATCCAGATGAAGGATCCCACGGTTGCCCTTAACCGGGTCGCCAAACT
>JAQGIF010000330.1 GCA_028291345.1 Rhodospirillales bacterium
TGCGCCAGCACGCTTTCGGCGGGAACGACGATCTCGAACTGATCGGCGGCGGCCTCCTTAATGGCGAGGAAGGCCTCGTTTTCCCAGGCGAGCAAAACGTCGCCGACGCCGCGCTGGGTGAAGGTGATGGTCGATCCGCGCGCACCGCTATCGAGGGTCGGCACGTTCCTATATACGCCGGCGATATAGCTCTTGGTCCTGCCCGCGTCGTTGCCGAACTGGTCCAGCGCCCAGCCCCAGGCCGCGAGATAGGCCATCTGGCCGCCCGACGAGGTCTTGGGGTTGGGCGTGATCACCGAGATGCCCGCCTTGGTGAGATCCCCCCAATCCTTGATCCCCTTCGGATTGCCCTTGCGGACGAGGAAGACGATGGTCGAGGTATAGGGTGTGCTTTCCTGCGGCAGGCGCGTCACCCAGTCCTTGGCGAGCAGGCCCATGCCGGCGATAGCGTCGATATCAGTCGGGATGCCCAAGGTCACGACATCGGCATCCAGCCCGTCGATCACCGCGCGCGCCTGCTTGCCCGAGCCGCCGTGCGACTGCTGGATCGCGACGTCGCCGCCACCCTGTTTCTTCCAGTAATCGGCGAAGGTGGCGTTATAGGCGACGTAGAATTCCCGCGTCGGATCATAGGAAACGTTGAGCAGAGTCGTAGCCGCATATGCACTGCGAATTGCGCCGTCGCCGAAAGAGGCGCCGAACGCGATCAGCGATAATGACAACCCAATGAGGGCGCGGCGAAAATGGCTGGTCATGGAAAGCTCTTTCGAAAGGATGAAGGCAAACAGGCGTCCGGTGCAAAGCCTTTCAGCGCCTTCTCTCATTTCGACATTGCCGCAGCCGCATCACACGCTCCATTCCGGCTCGACCATTTTCTGGTCGATCCGCGGATCGTGGAAGCGGGAATCGACGAATCCAACCAATCTGTCGACTGCCTCTGCGATGTCAAGCTTGCCGGTATCGATCGTCAGATCCGGCATGACCGGGATCTCATAGGGGGCGTCCACACCGGCATAGAATTTGATCTCTCCGCGCCGCGCGCGCGCATACAACCCTTTTGGGTCGCGCGCCTCACAGAGTGCCAGGTCGGCGCGGATATGAACTTCGGCAAAACCGTCGCCTACGATGGCGCGGGCAAGGTCGCGGTCGGACTGCAAGGGCGACACCAAGGCGGCGATAGCGATATTGCCGGCATCGGCCAGCAGCTTAGCCGTCTCCGCGACGCGGCGTGTATTTTCGGTCCGGTCCGGCGGTGCGAAGCCCAGATCGTGCGACAGACCGCGACGGATCAGATCGGTGTCGATTACCACCGCATGCATGCCGCCTTCGAATAGAGCCCGTTCCAACGCCGCGGCGAGGGTCGATTTCCCCGAGCCCGGCAGGCCAGTCAGCCACAGCACCGCGCCGCGATGGCGGTGGCGGCGTTCGCGTTCCTCACGCGAGACACCACCATAGACCGCGGCAGTTTGATCATTGATCTCCGCCTCGACGAAATCGAGCACGATCGCGCCGCCCAACGCGTCGCCGCCATCCGTCAGGACCGCGCGGCCGGTGCGCGGCAGGGCCGCATAACGATCGACCGGAACGGGGTCCATGACGTCAAGGATAATTTCGGCAACCTGGTTGGTCAGAACCTGGGTCGCGGGCCGCTTCTCCAAAGTGTGGAGATCGACGACGCCGTCGATCAACCAGACCATCACCCGGTATTCGCCCGCCGCCAATCGCAGGGTGAAGCTGCGCCCGACCGCCAGCGGCTCCGCCGCCAGCCAGAACATACGCACCGTCAGTCGGCGCGCCATCCGGATGGGCTCCGCAGCCGGGGCGGCGATATGACCTCGTTCGACAAATGCCCGTTGGTCGAGCGTGATACCTATTGTGTCGCCCGGGGCGGCACTCATGCGCCGGCTCGTCTGGTTCCAATCCTCGATCGACGCCACCCGGGCGATCGACCCGCCCGGTGCGAAGGCCAACGCATCGCCGACCCGAAGCACGCCGCTCTCGACCCGCCCCGCCAGAATGCGCCGTTCGTCGAATTTATAGATGTCCTGCACCGTGAAGCGCAGCGCCAGCACATCGGGCGAGACTGCGTCAGGCTCGACGCGGTCCAGCGCCTCGAGCAGGGTCGGACCGTGATACCAGTCCAGGCCCGGCGTGCGCACCGCGATCATATCGCCATGCTTCGCGCTGATCGGGATGATCGCGGTCGCGGCAATATCGATCTGCTGCAGATAATCGCGTACCTGCTTGGCAGCCGTCGCAAAGCAGTCGGCCGAATAGTCGATCTTGTCCATCTTGTTGACGGCGACGATCAGACGCCTGACCCCCAGCAAGGTCAGCAGATAGAGATGACGGCGCGACTGTTCGAGTGTGCCCTCGGTCGCATCGATGACGACGATCGCGAGATCGGCAGAAGCCGCGCCGGTCACCATATTGCGCAGGAATTCATCCTGGCCGGGCGCGTCTATGATCGCAAACGCGCGGCGGGGCGTACGGAACACGGCCTCGCTGGTGTCGATCGTCGTGCCCCGGTCGCGTTCGACTTGCAATGCGTCGGTCACGAATGCCCATTCGAAATCGACGCCGCGCTTGCGGCTCATCTCGGCCACAGCTGCGACACGGCCGTCGGCCAGCGCGCCCGCCTCATTCAGCAGGCGGCCGATCAGAGTCGACTTACCATGATCGACATTGCCGACGATGACGACGCGGAGCGGCTCGAGACCTTCATCCATTACATATAGCCGCCGCTGCGCAGTCTCTCGAACGAGTCCTCCGCCTCATGATCCATTGTGCGCCCCGCACGCTCGGGAGCCTTGGTCGTCTCCAGTTCAGCGATAATATCGTCGATCGAGGCGGCCACGCTAGCCATCGGCTGAGTAATATTGCTTTCGCCCAGCGAGCGATAGCGCATTCCGTCCTGGGCCAAATAGGCGGGCACGATGGGGATGCCCTCGGACTTGGTATAGCGCCAGATATCCAGTTCTGTCCAACCAAGCAGCGGGTGAACGCGGACATGCTCGTCGTCGGCTACGCGCGCCTTATAATGGTCCCAGAATTCAGCGGGCTGCTGTTCGATATTCCAATCGCCCTGGTTGGAGCGTGGCGAGAACACCCGTTCCTTCGCCCGGGTCGACTGTTCGTCGCGACGAATGCCGACGATGACGCCATTCAGCTTTTCGCGGCGAATGATCGCCTTCAGGCCGGCGCTTTTGCGCGCAGCGGCGCGCGCCAGCGGCGGCAGGCTGGGGTCGATATCCTCGACCGGCGGGCAGGCTTCGATCCGCAGATCCAGCCCCCACTCGGCGGCATAGCGGTCGCGGAAATCATAGACCGACGGCAGTTCCATGCCGGTGTCGAGCTCGACCACCGGGAACGGCACGCGGCCATAGAAGGCCTTGCGCGCCAGCCAGATCAGCACGTTGCTGTCCTTGCCGACCGACCACAGCATAGCAAGCTTCGGCAGGCGGGCGAAGGCCTCGCGCAGGATATAGATGCTCTGATTCTCAAGCTCGATCAGATGCTTCGGCGCGCGGGGCGGACGCTTGGCCGGAATGCGCGACAGATGAATGCCGCACTCGGTTTTCTCCAGCCCGGCCCAGCGTCCCGACCGCGCATCGGCACCGGGGGCGACCTTTTCCGTGCAGGGCATGCAGCCGATCGACAGGAAGCCGTCGGCAACCAGCGGATGACGCGGCAATTCACGGCGCTTGAACTCGGCCTCAAGTTGCTTCGCATCCCAATTGGCCAGCGGGTTGATCTTCAGCTTGCCATCCTCGGCTTCGATGGTCGGCAGCGCGGCGCGGGTGCCGCTCTGAAAACGCTTGCGCCCGGTGATCCAGCCGACATAGGACTTCAGCGCCCGGGCCAGCGGCTCGACCTTGCGGAACGCGCAGCAGGCGTCGTTATTGTCGCGCCAGAGCGTGCCAGCCTTATCCAGAGCCGCCTCAGCCGCGGCATCGGGACCGAAGGTCTGAACATTGGTGAGCCCGAGGAACTTCACGAGCTTGTCACGATAAGTGCGCGTCTCACCGAACAGCTTGCCCGTGTCGATGAAGATCACCGGGACCGCAGGGTCAATCTCCGCCGCCATCGCCAACAGCACCGCAGATTCCGCCCCGAAGGACGACACGAGCGCGATCTGGCCCGGCATCTCCTGCGTCAGCAGAACGCGCAGCAATTCGAGACCGTCGAGATGACCGTATCGTGCCGTCAAATCGGCCACGCGCAACGCGGCACCATCGACGACGATATCGGACGTTACGGTGAAAGGATCTACCGAAGCAGTGGCGAGCGGGGCTGACATCTTTGTACTCTAAGGCCTGGCGATTTTAACACTCTGAGAACGTTGTTTCTGTGCATTGCACATTGCCATATGATTGGGCCATATTGCAATCCTTCAAGGCCTATGTGGAATTGTCACATTTTCTATAAATAAACTGTTTAATGTGGCCTAGCCCGCTTCATATCCACTAAAAGGTCGCAAATGTGCGGTTTAGCGGGTGAGACACCGCGCATGAAGAGAGACGTCGGAGGGCCAACCGCGCTAATTTGCGAAAATTTCATGACAGCCATGAGCAATTTAACATGCATGAGTCCCTATCTTGGTCTACCGGACCGCAACTGGCGCCGGGCTGCCTGGACAGTTTACAATACGGGCACCAAATGAAAGCGAACCCAGTGCCGTGACCACCGAAACCAAACTTTACGCCATCACCGCGAGCCGCCTGCGCGATGGCGCGGTGATTTATTTCGCGGGCAAGCAGACCTGGTCGGTGAAATTCGCCGATTCCGCGATCGCCCCTGATGGTGACGCGCTGCTGGCCGAGGCGGCGGCAGGCCCCCCGCCGCTGGAAGCGGTCGGCGCCTATGTAATCGAAGTGACCCAGGCGGAGGGAATCATCCGCCCGGTCGGACTGCGCGAAGAAATTCGGGCGTTCGGCCCCACAGCGTAGAGCCAGGCGGCGTAGGAGACGGTACGTGTATCGGTATGACGAATTCGACAGACGCTTCCTCGACGAGCGGGTCGCGCAATATCGCGATCAGGTGCGCCGCAGGCTGGCCGGCCAGTTAAGCGAGGAAGAGTTCCGGCCGCTGCGACTGCGCAACGGGCTCTATCTGCAGCTGCACGCCTATATGTACCGGATCGCCATCCCCTATGGCACTCTGTCCCCGGCGCAGTTGCGGATGCTAGGACATGTCGCGCGCAAATACGACCGCGGCTATGGCCATTTCACAACCCGCCAGAATATGCAGTTCAACTGGATCAAGCTGGACGAATCGCCGGATATCATGGCCGATCTGGCGTCTGTGGAAATGCACAGCATCCAGACTAGCGGCAATTGCATCCGCAATACGACCTCAGACCCGTTCGCCGGCGTCGCCGACGACGAGATCGAGGATCCGCGGCCTTATTGCGAGATCATCCGGCAATGGTCCACCCTGCATCCGGAGTTTTCCTGGCTGCCGCGCAAATTCAAGATTGCGGTATCGGCATCGAAAAAGGATCGGGCAGCGGTCCATGTCCACGATATCGGCCTCTATCTCGTCCGCAACGCGGAGGGCGAGGTTGGCTTCCAGGTTCTGATCGGGGGCGGGCTGGGCCGCACGCCCATCATGGCCAAGGTGCTGCGCGAGTTCCTGCCCAAGAAAGACCTGCTGTCCTATCTGGAGGCCGCGCTGCGCGTCTACAACGAGTATGGCCGCCGCGACAATATCTATAAGGCCCGCATCAAGATCCTGGTTCAGTCCTTGGGCATCGACAAGATGCGCGAGGCGGTGGATGCGGAGTGGGCCAAGATGGACCACACGCCCCTGGACCTGGACAACGAGACCGTTCGGGCCATCATCGCCCATTTCGCCCCACCCGCCTATGCAGCCGTGGGCAAAGATGATGACGCCGTCTTCCAAGCAGCCGTCGCTTCGGACAGGAAATTCGCCCGCTGGATGAAATACAATGTCGCCCACCACAAGCAGCCCGGCTATGCCATCGCCACCGTTTCGCTGAAGCCGCTCGGCACGCCGCCGGGCGACATCACCGCCGAACAGCTCGATCTGCTCGCCGAGCTGTCCGAGACATATGGTTTTGGCGAGGTCCGGGTTACCCATGAGCAGAATGTCGTGTTCCCGGACGTGCGCCGCAGTGACCTGCCGGCCTTCTATAATGCCCTGGCGGCCGCCGGCCTCGGCACCGCCAATATTGGCCTGGCGAGCGACATCATCGCTTGTCCTGGGCTGGATTATTGCACCCTGGCCAACGCGCGCTCCATTCCGGTTGCTGAGAAGCTCGGCGAGCATCTCGCGGACCGTGAAGAAGAGGTCGGTCCGATGAAGATCAAGATCTCGGGCTGCATCAATGCCTGCGGACACCACCATGTCGGCCATATCGGCATTCTCGGCGTGGATAAGAACGGCGAGGAATTCTACCAGATCACGGTGGGCGGCAGCGCCGATGAGCAATCGGCCGTGGGCGGCATCGTCGGCCGAGCCGTTTCCAGCGATCAGGTGAACGACGCTGTCGACAAGCTGCTGGACGTTTATGTTCGGATGCGCTGCGAGGGCGAGGACTTGCCCGCCACCTATCGCCGGGTCGGCCCCGAACCGTTCAAGGAGGCCGTTTATGGTGCTCATTAAGGGACGGCAGGTCGTCGCGGACAGCTGGCGGCACCTCGACGATTCCGATCCCCTGCCCGCCACGGGCGCGGTCACGATTTCGTGGGAGCGTTGGACAGTTGAACGCGGCACAATTGCGCGGCCGCGGGCACAGCTGGGCCTCCGCATCCCCAACACGGTGACCACCGCAGTGATCGGCGCAGATGCCGATCACTGCGGATTGATCGCCGTCGCCTTCCCTAATTTCGGTGATGGCCGGGCCTTCTCGCAAGCGCGGGTCCTGCGCAGCCAATACGGCTTTCGCGGTGAGATCCGCGCCACCGGGAACGTGCTGCGCGACCAACTGCAATTCATGGAACGCTGCGGCATCGACGCCTTCGAAGTGCCCGAGCGGGCTTTGACCGAGGACTGGCTCGCCGCGTTTTCGGAATTCGATCTGTTCTACCAGCCAGCCGCGGATAGCCGTCCCTGGATCGCCCGTCAGCGCGCCGGGCGCAACTGACGGGCATGACCGTTCCGCTGGCGCTTGATCTGGCGCTTCTACCGGTCGCGCTGGCCGGTTCCGGCCCCGCACTGGTCAAGCGGCTGACCTTTCTGGATGGCGAACGGGTGCCGGGCCTCACCGTCTATGCCCCGGACCCGGCACCGGCCTTGGCCCGTGCCGCCGGCGGACGTCTGATCCCGCGGCTTCCCACCGATGACGAAATTGCCGCCTGTCGCCTGCTGTTCGTCGCCGGCCTACCGTTTGCCCAATCGGCGGAACTTGCCGCGCTGGCCCGCAATCACGGGGTGCTGGTGAATGTCGAGGATACGCTGCTGCTCTGCGACTTCCACGTCCCCGCCGTCCTGCGGCGCGGCGAACTGGCGATCTCCATCTCCACCGGCGGATCGAGTCCGACGCTCGCGCGCCGGCTGCGCACTTATCTGGGAGACCTTCTACCGCCGGAATGGTCCGACCGCATCGCCCGTATTGCCACGTTGCGCGAGGATATGCGGGCCCGGGGCGCCGGGATGGCGGAGGTCACCAGGGCGACCGACGCATTGATCGACAAAGAGGGCTGGCTGCCGCCATCGCTTTAGGCTTCGAGCCCATTAGCGCTTTGGGCTAATGCGCGAGCAGCACCGGCAGTTCGACATGGGAGATGATTTGCCGGGTCGTACCGCCGAATACCGCCTCGCGGGTGCGGCTGTGATGATAGCCGCCCATCACAAGAAGGCTGGCCCCCATCCCCCGCGCTTCTGATAGCAGCGTCTCCGAGACGGATCTGCCAGCAGGTTCCATGTGCGCGGCCTTGGCGACGACGCCATGATGGCCGAGATAGGCGATCAGCTCCTCAGTATGCGCGGATTCCGCGCTGCCGATCGTGCGGATTTCCACTCGCTTCATGCGGCCGAGCAGCGGAAGTGCCGCCGCGATCGCCCGAACCTCCTCGCGCCCGCCTGCCCAGGCGACGAGCGCGCCTTCGAACAGACTGGACGGCGCGATGGCGGGAGACAGCAGAATTGGGCGGCCGGCGTCGAACAAGACAGCTTCCAGCATTGCATCGCCGTCGACTGGGCCGCTCGGCCCCAGGCCGCGCATAACCACCAGATCGGCGAAGCGGGCTGCGTCGCGCAATATGACAGCGGAGGCGCCGATACGCTCGGTCCAGGAAACGGAGACGCCATGAGCATGTGCCTGGTCGGGGCCGGCAGGCAGGCCATGGCGGACGCGCCATTCTTCGAACGCCCTGCCAGCATCCTGGGCGGCGGACGCCGCCTCGCTTTCCACCGCGGCAACCAGTTCACCGGTCATGACGGGTGCGGTCCAATCCGCGACATAGCGGGCGATATCCACGGGATCGGGCCGGAGGCATAGAGCCGACAGGTGGGACTCGAACGTTTGAGCGATTTCGAAGGCAATGCGCAGCGCGACATCGTCTGCATGATGGCCTGTAACTGGGAGCAATAAAGCGCGCAAACCCATGGTAAGCATCCTCCGCCATTCGTTATTATACAGTTATAACACGAAGAAAACTGTTTTGATCCTCATTCGACGCTGGAGATCCGCGGCGGGGATGACGGCCCTCGCCAATCGGTGATCTCTTCAAGTTCGAGGGCTTCGAGTTCGGTCGATGGCGGGAAATGGCCTTCGACAATAGGCTGCCCAGGGTTTTCTAAACACCAGTCGGCCGGTGCGGACAGCGGAAGCAGCAGCGTGGTCAGCCCGGCGGGGACATGCGGCGCGAAGCGGCCGGCCAAAGCTGCGGTTCAATCTAACTGTCCAGCTCCTTATAATGCCGGAAAATGCCGTCCTCGTTGAACGGAATGCGCCGATCCGATGCCAGATAGGCCGCGAGCCGGGGACGAGCGGAAACGCGGTCGTGTGAAGCGACGAGATGGGGCCACTGATTTTCCTGCTTTGCCATCGCTTGCGGAAAAGCGTAGCGCAGTCCCTCGACAACCTGGAACAGGCTGAGGTCGATATAGGTCGCGTCCACGCCGACCAGCCAGCCGCTTCCCATTGGATTCGCAGCGACGATCCGCTCGAAATAGCCAAGGAACTTGCCGATCCGGCTTTCACGAAATTCTTTTGCCCGGCGCCGGGCCTCAGGCTTCTGGTCTTCGTAAAAAAAGCCCGTGCCCAGCGGATGATGAGTGTCGTGCACCTCCGCCACTAGGTCCATTACCGTCAGTTGCAGCTGGTGAATGAACAGCCGGTCCGCCGGGGTGCGCGGCGCGAGGTCGAGCCGCGGCCCCAGATAGAGCAGGATATTGGCGACCTGAGCGATCGCCAGCCGTCCGTGCTTCAGAAAGGGCGGGGCGAAAGGCGGGCGGATCGCGGACTTGTCCTCGAGCATTGCCATCATCGACTCAATGCCCTTTTTCGTCCGCGCGACATCGGCATAATCGGCCCCTGCCTCTTCCAGCGCCAGCCTGACGAACTCGCCCCGACCCTGGATCCCCGGCCAATAATACAATTCGTACGTCATTGCCCTCTCCCCCAGCCATCGAAGATGTTCAATAGGGAGCGAACACCGGGCACGCCGGTCTGGTTCAAACGCCGGCATGATGCTGCACACGGTCATACAAGCGGTCGACGATCGTATGATCGGAACCTCGTTGGGCATTCCGTGCAGCCTAATCCGAATGACGGATACGTTCTATCGGCCTCTCGCCCGAACGCTATGCCCACAGTATCCGGCAATTAGCCGCCAGCATCCCTCGCGCGAATGCCCATTGCCGCGAGCAACCCTTCCGCAATGAAGGTCAGACTGCCGAACCCAGTACTTGTCTCCCCTGAGGCGTACTGCACCACACGTACGGGCTGGATGCGGTGGATCGGACGACCGATCGTTCCGTCCGGGTAACGGACATCAGCATGGTGGGCGACGTCCCATATCTCGGTCTCGAGATGCTGGAGCCCCCGCCAGACTCCCAAGCCCAGCCCGTCGCGATAACCGCCATAACCCAAGCCCGGCATCGCGATCGATGGTCCCTGCGCCTCGACCTCGATTCGCGTGCGCTCACCATTGGTCGCGGTCACCTCAAAAGCCGCCCGCCGCATCCGGCGCGGGCGCGTGTCGTCGATGAATGCGACCTCGATATCGGCCGATTCCCCGATCCAGCGGGTCGCGCGGGTCGCGCTGTCCAAAATTGCCGCCGACAAATAGCGCGAACCGTCCGCGCCATTCGCGACCTGGACATGGCCGCCAAACGCATCGGTCGAATAAAAAAGGAATGAGAAAAGCCCGCCGATCGGCGGCGGCGCTTCGCCGGTGCGCGGCTCTGCGATGCCGACACGCTCGCGCACGCCCCAGGAATGATCGCGGCAGGCCCACCAATCGTCGATCGCGATGCGGACGCCGCCCAGCTCCAGCCAACCGGTACAGCTGCCGACCTGATCGTAGCGGCTGTAATCCTCGATGATCCGCCCGGCCGATCGCTTGAAATGCTGACGCTCCTCCTGCGGTGGCAGGAAGGCGTGCCAATCCAGCACGCCCTTGAACGTGTCATGGCCAATGTGAAGCCTGATATGCTCCATTGGCTCGACGATCTCGATCCGCAGTGGGCCGCAGGCTGGGTCGTAGGTCGGGCGCAATTGACGGGAAATTCGCAGATTATGCTGCTTGCCATCAACGATCGCGACCACTCCCCCATCGACGACATTCATGTTCTGGTAGACACCCATGGTGAATTGGAGCGTCGCCCCGCCCCGACGGTCGGATGCCGCGAACCAAAGCCGATCGAAGAATCGGGGGTCGCTGGTGCCGACATGGTCGAAGGTAGTGGGGAGTTGGTGCCAAAGAGAATCGTCGAGTGGGGTCAGCATGTCACCTCCGAAAATCAGGTTTTCTTCACGGGTTGCGCGGACATCTGGAACGGGAATCGCTCGGATCGCTCGCGGAACAGCGCTGTCATCAGGCGATAGGCTTCACCCCCGACGGGCTCGACCAGGATAGCCGGCATCGCCCGTACCAGCAGGCCGCGCAATTGCTGTTGACGATCTTCCAAAGCCACCCAGTCGGTGGGATCGGCCGGATGTGAGAGGGCGTTGCGGACCTCGTCGGCCAGCGGATCGGCGAGCAGCGATACCGCCGTCCGCAGGACGTCGGCGGTCGCGTCGATGTCCCAGGCGAGAAACGCCGGCACTTTCACCCAGGACGCGCCGAGGGCGTTCAACGCGCCGATTGCGCCGCGCAGTATTTCCGCCGGATAGGCCGACGTAACCTCGGGTGCGACAATTTCGGACAGGATACGGCTGAGTCCTTCCAGCTGTTCGGCAACGGTGGGACGCATCAGGCAGCCTCGATCAGTTCGAGCATCAGGCGGTAAATCCTGACGGGCGCGTGAAGAATGAAATTGAGCCGGCCGTCGGCAAAGGATCGCCTGCCCGTCTGGACCGTCATTGCCTGCTTCAGATTGGCCAGCACATTCCACCAGCGGATGGCGGCGGGGTCGGTCGAGAAGCCGGTACGCCGGCTCCATCGCTCGATGAGATGCGCCGATTCCCATATGCCGGGGATGCTGTGCTCACCGGCGCGAAGCGGATTCGTGACCCAGCCGATATCCTCCAGTGGATCGCCCAAATGCGCGGTTTCCCAGTCCAGGATCAACGTGACCTCGTCGCCCTGCATCAGGACATTGCCCGGCTTGAAGTCGCCATGGACCAAAGTCGTGACCGATGTCGCCGGCTTGTTCCGGCGAAGCCAGGCGATCGCCATCTCCATTTCAGGCTCCGGCTCCAGCTGCACCCGCCGCAGTTCCCCCTCCCAAAGGTCGAGCGCAGCAGCGGCAGCATCGCGAGGTGGGGGGAGGACCTTGTCCAAGCCCAGGGCTCGCCAATCCAGCATGTGGATGTCGGCGAGCCGATCGTACAAGCGGTGAGCGATCGCTAACCGGCGCTCCACAGATCGGTCGCTATTGAGCACGAGATAGTCGCAAATGCCCTCGGCACGGTCCATGACGATCGAAGGGCGGCCAAGCCTCGCGCCATCCGCATCGAGCCAGCGAACCTTGGGAACCGGGACGGCGCAATCCGCCAATGCCGCGAGGGTGGCGAATTCCGTGGGGCGGTCGGTTTCCAGCACGCTTCCGACCGGATCGCGCCGGGCGATGAACGGCGAGGAATGAATCTTGCCGTTCGCCTGCCACGAGGCGTCGAACACCCAGTTTTCTCGCGAATAGCCGGCCGATGTGCGGCGCAGGCCCTCGATGCGGACCGCCGGGTCGCCCAACTCTCCGGCCAGCCATTTCGTCAGTTGCCGCGCAATTGCCTCGGTCATCGGCGCCCCTCCCCCGCTCGAGCGCCCATTTGGGCGCATTCGTTATCAGGAAATAAACTATATGTTTTACTACGACGCAAGCGCCCCGCAAAACATATCGACCAGATTGCGGCTAAAGGCCTCGTCATCCAGCTGCTGCTCACGCGATCCGCCTCGGGCGCGAATGGCGGCGGCGTGAAGAAAAATACTGTGGGCGACACTGATCCGCTCCGATAAAATGACATCGGGTATGTCCTTGAGCCGGGCGCGGAGAAGCGCGGCGGCCTCGTCGATGGCGGTATCGCCGACCAGATCCATGATCTGGCTGAAAGACAGGCTGACATCGTCGTGGAGGTCGCTGAGCAGCATCACGACCGACTTATCGTGCGGGTCGCCGCTCGCAAGCTCGGCAAAAGGCAGCACGAAGATCGCCGCGACGGCGCGCAGATCGTCGGGAGGCGCGACGGCGGCCTGCGCGAGCAGCACACGGCGACGGGCGACCAGCGGCGGCAGTTCCCGCTCCAGCAATGCCCGCAGCAGCCCTTCCTTGGTGCCGAAATGATATTGTAGGGCCCCCGCATTGCGCTGCTTCGCGGCGAGCCTGATTTCCCGCATGCTGACAGCCCCGATCCCTCGCGCTGCGAAAAGGCGAAGCGCGGTATCGAGAAGCTGCAGACGCGCCGGTTCAGGGCTGCGAGGCATGCAGCCCCTTAATGATTGGCACGCGCCACGTGGCGCGCCACACGGCGGCCCGAAAACACGCAGTCGGCGAAGGACAGGCCGCTGACATAGGTATTGGAAGCAACGCCGACTGCCGTACGCCCCGCGGCATACAAGCCGGGAATCGTCTGGCCGGCCTCATTCAGCACCAGCCCGGAGGTTTCCTCGATCCGCAAGCCGCCGAAGGTGATGACGGGCAGTGGCAGGAACCGGCTGTTTATCGAAATATCCATCGCGTAGAAAGGTGGCGCGACGATCGGCACCATATCGCTCATCTGCTTACCGAATGGGTCGGGCTGCTCGCCCCGTGCCGCGCGGTTATAGACCGCGACCGTGTCGATCAGACCCAGCGTATCGATCCCGGCTCTCTCCGCCAGCGCGTCGAGCGTATCCGCCTTCTTATAATTGAACAGCAGGTTCAGCAGCGTGATGTCGCGCTGGAACGGCACGATCAACGGGTCCATCGCCTGCTTGAAGGCCTGCCCGCGCAGATTCTTGTCATAGACGATGTAGCCGACGCCGCCATTGTGGTCGCCGATCTGCTCGCCCAGGCTGGCGCCATAGACGGTCTCGTCGATCATCCGCTTGCCCTGGGCATTAACAACGATGGCGTCAGACCAGGCCTTGGGCGGATTGATGAAGCGCCAGGCGCTGATCTTATCCATCAGCGCCAGCTGCCCGCCCGCGCCGGCGCCTATCATGATGCCCTGGCCCTGGTCGCCCAACGTGCCGTTCGGCATACCCGTGGCGTAAGTCGGGGCGAAATGCCGGACCATTGTGTTGTTCATGATGAAGCCGCCGGTGCTGAGCAGCACACCATCCCTTGCCCGGATCCAGCGTTCGACCCGAGACTTGGCCTCCACCTCGGCGGCACGCTTCAAATACCAGCTGCCCAGACCGATCGTGATGGCGGCGAAAGGCAAGGTGGGCGGCAGCATCGCGAGGAGCTTGTCGGCCGTGGCGATGAATTTGCCGAATCGCGATGCCTCCGGCGAACCGGCGGGAATCGACAATATTTTCACGCCGATCACCCGCCCTGTGCTGTCCCGCGCAAGCTGCCGGGCCTCGGAATAGCGGTGAAATTTCAGCCCCTTGGCCATCGCCGAATCGCGCAGCGGGCCCCAGATGCCTATACCCACGCCCCAGGCCTTTTTGCCGTTGCTGATATGGGCACGATGGCCGCGCGCCGCCGGCTTGGCACGGGCGGCATAAGACGCCACCAGCGAATTGTCGGGGTGGTAGAGAAAATAGGCTAGCGGTGGATATGACGCTTTTTTCTTCCAGACCTTGCTGTTCAGCTTGCCGCCATTGGCCAGAATCCAGTCGACCGTCTCAACGCTTTCCTCGACGAATTTGCGCAGCGTTTCGTCGGAGACGACGTCGCCGACCTCGATCTTCAGGTATTTGTACATTTCCTCGGGCGTATCATCTTCGCCCGCTTCCTTCTGGATCTTGGTCCCACCGCCGGCATAGAAGATTCCGCCGTTGGCCGCCGTCGATCCGCCGCCCTCATAGCGATCGACCGCCGTGACCTTCAGCCCGCGCTCCAGGCCTTCCAGAGCCGCGGCGACGCCGGCGCCGCCGAGGCCGACGACGACAAGGTCCGCGGTCTCGTCCCAGGCAAAACTGTCGGGGTCCGCGATCACCAGCGGGTCCTCGATCGCGACATCCAGTTTCGCGGCTTCAGCGGCGTTATATTTCAAGGTTCCTCCCCCAGGATTTTTACGAGAAACGCATCTTATTCGGTCGATGTTTCTATTATCAGTGCGATAAGGTCATGCGCCATTACGCGTTACGCGTCCAGAACCGTTCTGAATTTCGCGCCCACTGCTCAATAGTGAAGGGGCCTGGCGGCAATTCGACGCCGGGATTCCGCAAATGGAATCGCGGGCTGACCTGAAAGGCGAATGTGGAAATCCATTCGCCAACCATTACCCCTATAGCGGTTTCGCACAAAGGTTTTGTCCAATCCGCTATACCGCTAAAGGGTTTCCGCGCAGCCATTGAACTGGCATGTTGCGGGCAGCGTAATACAGCATGACTGAGTGTGAGGCGGAGAGTTCAACCGATGACAGCACGTATCATCGACGGGAAGGCCGAAGCGGCGCGCCTGAGAGCGCAGATCGCGGTGGATGTCGCCGCCTTGAAACGGACGCACGGCGTCATCCCAGGCTTGGCGGTAGTGTTGGTCGGCAATGATCCGGCCAGCGATATCTATGTCCGCAACAAAGCGAAACAGACCCAGGAAGCCGGTATGGCTTCATTCGAATATCGCCTGCCCGAAAGCCTCTCCGAGCACGCGCTGCTCGACCTGATCGCCGAACTAAACGCACGCTCCGATGTTCACGGGATTCTCGTGCAGCTGCCGCTGCCGCCGCAAATCTCGTCGGAACGGATTCTCGACGCGATCGCGCCGGAGAAGGATGTTGACGGGCTGCATCCGATCAATGCCGGCTATCTGGCCGCGGGCAAACCCGGGCTGGTTCCCTGCACTCCCCTGGGCTGCGTGATCCTGGCTAAGACCATGCATGAAAGTCTTCAGGGGATGGAGGCGGTCGTGGTTGGCCGCTCGGTTCTCGTCGGCCGTCCGGTCGCCCAACTCCTCCTGGGGCAGAATTGCACGGTCACCATCGCCCATTCGCAGACCCGCGACCTCGCTGCGACCTGCCGACACGCCGACATACTAGTCGTTGCGGTCGGCCGTCCGCAGATGGTCAAGGGCAACTGGATCAAACCAGGTGCAACCGTCATCGATGTCGGCATCAACCGCGTCCCCAAGGATGCCGGCGGCACCAGGCTGGTCGGCGATGTCGCTTTCGACGAGGCGGTTCAGGTCGCCGGTGCGATCACGCCCGTGCCCGGCGGAGTCGGCCCGATGACCATCGCCTGCCTGCTGGCCAATACCCTGACCTGTGCGCGGATGAGGCTGGGATTGTCAATCGCGGCGTGATGGAGGCTAGGGTGGTTCGGACCGCAATGACGCTGCTGGCGTTCGGCGCCGGATTGATCGCGACGCAACGATCAGCGGACGATCCCGCGCCGCTGATCGTCCATGGACCCGAAGCCGTCGCCCGCGAAATCGCGGCCGCCGACAAAGCGTTCTCAGCCCGCTCCGCCACAGCAGGCACGGCCACGGCGTTTCGCGATTTCATGGACGGCAAGGACGGTCTGGAATTTGCCGGCGGCGAGCCCGAGCGCGGCTCGAAGGAAATCTACGACGCCCATGGCGGCGACCACCCATTCAAGAGCGTTCTGACCTGGGAGCCGGCGGAGATCTTTGCGTCCGCCGGCGGCAATCTGGGTGTAAGCTGGGGCCATCGGCTGTCCAAGCCAAATGACCCAGCTGAGAAACCGATCACCGGGCATTACGTGACCGTCTGGCGCAAGAACCCGGCCGGCGAATGGAAAGGCGTTGTCGATATCGGCGATGCGGACGGCGCATCCTGACTGCCCGCTTTTATGTTATGATGGATAAATGAGAATGAAAGACCCCGACCCAACGCGCTTCCGTGCGGCACTTGATACTGCCTATCAAGGGCGTCTGGACCGCGTCGTGTTGTTCGGGTCGCGCGCACGCGGTGATGCGCGCGTCGATTCCGATTATGACGTTGCCGTCTTTCTAAAGAACTCCCCAGGTTTTTGGACGGAGGCCGGACGTCTGGCGGAAATAGAAACAGAAATTCTTTACCATACGGGGCCGGTGGTCAACGCCCTGCCTTTCCCGGCCGAGGTCTATAACGCGCGCACGTCGTTGATGCTCGAGGTGCCACGGGACCGTCGCAATCTGTGACGCCGGTGATTTCAAGCCATATCGAAAAAGCCTGCGAATGCCTCATAACCCCCAAACGCGCACGGGCGATAGGGCTTGCAGAAGATAGGGGCCGCGCGACATACGTCGCCGCCTTCCATGCTGCACAGGCGTTTATTCTGCTAAGTACCGGAAAAATTGCTAAAACGCAGACTGGCCTGCGCACCGAATTTGCCAGACTCGCAAAGGCTGGCCCGCATATCGGGTCGGCCTTAACGTCCTTTCTCGGCCAGAGCTATAAACTCAGGTCCGTCGCGGATTATGGCGTCGGCCAAGAAATCACCGTAACCCCTGCGGAGGCAGATGCGGCCATCGAAGTCGCGACGCGGTTTATATATTGCATCAGGGAAATTATCGCTGCCGATGATGAACATTGAGCCGCCTTTTGCCTGGATCCCAAATAATCCCCACTGAAGCCCTCCTCGCCCCCGACGAGCCACCGGCCTGCGTCACGCTGGGACAGCCCAACGATTCGCCCTTCCTGCTGCTCTGCGACCATGCCGGCAACCGTCTGCCGCGCCGGCTCGGTACGCTCGGCGTGTCCGAAAGTGAACGCCAACGGCATATCGCCTGGGATATCGGGGCGGCGGGGGTCGTGCGGAACATGGCGGAGCGGCTGGACGCGTTTGCCATCCTGCAGACCTATTCGCGCCTCGCGATCGACTGCAACCGGTCGCCTGCCGTCGACAGCTCGATCGTCGCGATCAGCGAGGATACCGAGATACCGGGCAATCTCAACCTGTCGCCCGCCGACCGGGAGCAGCGTATCGTGGAGATTTTCCAGCCCTATCATAACCGCATCGCGGCCGAGCTCGACCGCCGGCAGGCTGCACGGATTCCAACGATCATCGTGGCGATCCATAGCTTCACGCCGGTCTATCGGGGCGTCGGCCGCCCCTGGCATGTCGGACTGCTCTATAACCGCGACGACCGCCTCGCCCGGCCGCTGATGGTGCTGCTCGAACGCGAAGGCGGCCTGGTCGTCGGTGATAACCAGCCTTACGCCGTCAGCGACGAGTCCGACTACACCATCCCCGTTCATGGCGAGCGCCGCGGCCTGCCGCATGGCGAAATCGAGCTGCGCCAAGACCTGATCGGTGACGAGGTGGGACAAAGTGTCTGGGCCGAGCGCCTTGCACGGCTTCTGACATTGTCGCGGGCCGCGATATCGCCTTAAGCTTCATCGCCGTCCGGATCTGAATGTCGACGGGATAAAATGCGAATTCTGACCGTGCGGCACATCTCCACCTATCGCTACTCCAAGCCGGTCGGGCTCGGCGAGCACTGGATGATGTTCCGGCCGCGGGCCAGCCACGATCTCCGCCTAATCAGCACAACCCTCGACATCACGCCAGCGCCCAAGGAAGAGATCTGGCTGCACGACGTGTTCGACAATTCCGTCGCCGTCGCCAGCTTCAAGGGCAAAACTCGCGAGCTCAGATTCGAGAGCACCGTCACTCTCGAACATTTCGAGACGCCCCGCCCCGAATACCGGCTGGCGCCCGAGGCGAAGACGTTCCCGTTCGAATATGACCACGACGACCGGCCCAACCTGGAGCTCGGCCTGTTGCGCCGCTATCCGTCCCAGCGCGTCGACGACTGGGCGAAGAGTTTCGTGTCGCAAAACGGCAAACCACAGGGCACAATGGCGCTGCTGCGGGCCATCGTGCTGGGTACGCGCAAGCAGCTCGTCTATTCCCGCAGGGTCGAACGCGGGACGCAGACACCGGAAGAAACGCTGATGCGGGGCAGCGGCACCTGCCGCGATTTCGCCTTGCTGATGATCGAGGCGGTGAGGTCTCTCGGAATCGCCGCCCGGTTCGTCAGTGGCTATATTTTCGTGCCCGAAAACGTGTTCTCTAACACGGTCGGCGGGGGTGCCACCCATGCCTGGCTTCAGGTCTATCTTCCGGGCGCCGGCTGGATCGATTTTGACCCGACCAACAACATCATCGGCAACCGCAATCTGATCCGAGTGGCGGTCGCCTGGGACCCTGCGAACGCCCTGCCTCTATGGGGAACTTTTATCGGTTCCGCCGCGTCATTCCTCGGTTTGGAAGTGACGGTCAATGTCGCCGACGAAACTCCGCCTAAGGAAGATTGACCCATGGACATCAAGATCGGCTATGAGATCAGTTATAATTGTTTTCAACCGACGCCGATGATGCTGATGCTGAATGTGCATCATACCCGGGTCAACGACATGTATGCGCCGGACATCATGTCGACCAACCCGGTGGTCCCGATCACTGGATATCGCGACGCCTTCGGCAACTGGTGTAGCCGGATCGTGGCGCCGGCCGGGTTAATCACGATCACCACCAGCACGACGGTGCGTGATAGCGGCCTGCCTGATCGGGTCGTGCCGGGCGCCAGTCAGGTACCGGTCGAGCAATTGCCGGACGATGTGCTGGTCTTCCTGTTGGGCAGCCGCTATTGCGAGACCGACCGCCTGTCCGATATCGCCTGGAGCCTGTTCGGTGGCTATGCGCCGGGGTGGGAGCGCGCCCAGGCGATCGTCAATTATGTCCATTATCACATCAAGTTTGGCTATCAGAACGCCCGCGCCACCCGCACCGCCTGGGAAGCGTTCAATGAGCAGATCGGCGTCTGCCGCGACTATGCCCACCTGGCAGTCGCATTCTGCCGCTGCATGAATATCCCGGCGCGCTATTGCACCGGCTATCTGGGCGATATCGGCGTGCCCGTCTCGGCCGACCCGATGGATTTCTCGGCCTGGTTCGACGTCTATCTGGACGGCGACTGGTACACGATGGACGCTCGCAACCGGATTCCCAGAATCGGGCGGGTTTTGATCGCACGCGGGCGCGACGCCACCGACGTCGCGATCAGCAATGTTTTCGGCCCCAATGCGCTGATGCGTTTCAAGGTCTGGACCGACGAGGTCAAGACGCCTTGAGGACCATCGCGCGGGCCAGATCGATTCGCTAGGATCGCGGCCAAACGTTTGCGGTGGACCTCATGGCTAGTGACGACATTTCCGCCTTCCGGCTCGGCATCACGCGCGATTGCTTGGCGCCGGACGGCGACCGCCCGGGTTTCGACGCAAAGGCTTTCGCCGTGCTGGACGGTGCACCTAGCCTCGAATGGGAGTTCCTGCCCGATTTTGCCGAGCAGATCACCCCAACCGACGCCGCGCGCTATGACGCCATATTGTCCCTGCGCCCGGCGCTCACCGCCGCCAGCCTGGCCGGCGCCAACCAGGCTGGCAACAATACCCGGCTAAAGCTGCTAGCCCGATTCGGAGCCGGTTTCGACAATGTCGACCTCGCCGCCTGCGATCAGGCTGGAATTCTAGTCAGCAATACGCCGGATGGAGTCAGGCGGCCGGTCGCGACCACGATCCTGACCTTTATCCTGGCCCTGTCGCATAAGCTGTTCATCAAGGACCGCCTGACCCGGACCGGGCGCTGGGGCGAGCGGACTCGCTTTATGGGCGAGGGATTGGTCGGCAAGGTGGTCGGCTCGATCGGCTTCGGCAGCATCGCGCAGGAAGCGTTCCGGCTGCTGGCACCGCTCGACATGGCGCACCTGGCCTATTCGCCGAGCCGGCATCCGGAAGACGCCGCCGGGCTGAACGTCCGTGAGGTCGATCTCGATACGCTGCTGGCCGAGGCCGATTTCGTTTGCATCAATTGCTCGCTGACCCCGTCATCCCGCCGGATGATTGGCGCGCGTGAATTGGCACTGATGAAACCCACCGCCTATCTGATCAATACCGGACGGGGGCAGATCATCGACGAGCCTGCGCTTTACGCAGCCCTGGCCGAAGGCCGCATCGCCGGGGCGGCGCTCGACGTATTCGAGCAAGAACCGGTGCCGCCGGACAATCCAATCCTGAAGCTGGATAACGTTATCGTGTCTCCGCACTCGCTGTGCTGGACTGACGAATGCTATCGCATGATCGCCGAGAGCGCGTTCCGGTCAGTCATCTCGGTAGCGTCGGGACGCAGGCCGGATAATCTGGTCAATTCGGGTGCGCTTGCCCACCCACGCTGGGCTCAAATCTCGGCGTAAGGCTTGCCTTCCATCGCCGCGCCGGGATGGGTCGTCGCGCCATGGGCGGCATCGCCGACGATCTGGGCATAGCGCCATAGCGCACCCGAGCCGGCATTGACCGGGCGTGGCTGCCAGGCTTGCCGTCGATCGGTAAGTTCAGCATCCGTGAGTTCGACATTGATGGTTCCGGCTTCGGTGTCGATATGGATCACGTCGCCGTTCCGCAGGAGCGCGATTGGCCCGCCCAATGCGGCCTCGGGCCCGATATGACCGACGCACAGCCCGCGCGTGCCGCCGGAAAACCGGCCGTCGGTGATCAGCGCCGCCTTTTCGCCCATGCCCTGGCCATAGAGCGCGGCCGTCGCCGAGATCATCTCGCGCATGCCGGGTCCGCCGCGCGGCCCCTCATTACGGATCACCAGCACCTCGCCCTCGACATAGGCCTGGGTCAGGATGCCGTTCAGGCAGTCTTCCTCGGATTCGAAGATATGAGCCGGGCCGCTAAAGGTTCGGCGTTTCAGCCCCGCCACCTTACAGACCGACCCCAAAGGCGCCAGATTGCCCTTCAACCCGACGATACCGCCCCGCGCCGACAGGGGTTTGGCGAGCGAACGAACAATATCCTGCCCTTCCGGCACCACGATGTCGGCCAAGTTCTCGGCCACGGTCTTGCCGGTGACGGTCATGCAATCGCCATGCAGATAGCCGCCATCCAGCAGCACCTTCATCAGCACCGGTACGCCGCCGATTTCGTCCAGGTCCTTCGCCAGATAGCGGCCTCCCGGCTGCAGATCGGCCAGATAGGGCGTGCGGTCGAATACCGCGACCACATGGTCCATCGTGAAGTCGATCCCGGCCTCATGGGCCATTGCCGGCAGATGCAGCGCCGCATTGGTCGACCCGCCCGAGGCGGCGACCACGGCGGCGGCATTCTCGAAGGCCTTGCGCGTAGCGATGGCGCGGGGCCTGAGGCCCCGTTCTATCAGGTTCATCACCTGCTGCCCGGCCTGTTCGCAGATGCCCAGCCGGCTGGAATAGACCGATGGGACAGTTGCCGACCCCGGAGGAGCGAGCCCGATCGCCTCGGACACCGAGGCCATGGTGACAGCGGTGAACTGGCCGGGACAAGCGCCGCCGGTGGGCACCGCCACGCGCTCAAGCTCCGCCAGCCGGGCGTCGTTGATCTTGCCCATCGCGTGGGCGCCGACATTCTCGAAGACATTGATGATTGTGATGTCCTTGCCCCCGTCGCGGCCGGGGAGCGTGGAGCCGCCATAGAGGAAGACCGCCGGCACATCCAGCCGCAGGATCGCCATCATCATTGCCGGCAGGTTCTTGTCGCAGCCTCCGATGCAGACCATCGCGTCATATGCGTGGCCGCGCATTACCAATTCCACCGCATCGGCGATATGCTCGCGCGATACAAGCGACGCCTTCATGCCCTGATGGCCGTTCGAGACGCCGTCATTGACCGAGATGGTGGTGAACTCGAATGGCGTGCCGCCTGCCGCCTTGATCCCGCCGCGCACGGCCTGGGCCTGGTCGCGATGGCCAAGGCTGCATGGTGAGCCGTCATTCCAGGTGGTGAAGATGCAGACGAGCGGCAGGTCGACACCGCCGGGCGGCACGCCGGCGCCGTACATCAAGGCCCGCTGCGGCGCGCGCGCCGGCCCCTGGGTGGAATGGCGGCTGGGAAGTTTGCTCTTGTCGAACCTGCCGGACATGATCTTGCCCCCTAAATGGGCTGTGAGATCAGCCCCTTTTCAGTTTTTCCGCATGCACGTTGGCCTTTTGGACCAAGCTGGTGTGCCACGCATAGCAAGCATAGAAGGCAACCCCAAGCGGGAACTGCGCAAAGAGGGCATACTGACCCAGCACCCCCGAAAACTGGATATAGACGATTGCCGCGAATAGCAGGATCGCCGCTGCTATCGGCAGGGCAAAGGCGCGAGTCTTTTCGGCTGAGACCTCAGCCTGCTGCTCCGCGCGTTCTGACATTGTGCTCATCGTCATTAACCCGGAATGATTCCCACCTTCCCCATGTCGATGACATGGAGAAAGCGGGCCATCAGATAGGCGCCGATCGCGAAATTGACGACGTAGTAATATTTGACCATCCGCACATCGTGCGGCGGAGAAAAAATCTTGAAGGTCGTCGCCGTCGCCCACAGCAGCCAGATATCGACGGTGATCGCGCCCTCGGTTGCTGCGGCGGCGGCCCAGAATCCGGCCTTTTCCGCTACGATATGAAAGGTGGCGGGCGGCCAGGGTGACAGCGCGCCGTGGTAGAACGCGCCCAGTACATAGCCGCCTTCCAGGATCAGGGGTGCAAGCCAGGCCGGATGGGTGAGGACGCGCAGCACCGGGTTCGCCGTCTTCAGCGTGCCGGCGATGGAAAAGCGCAGCGTCGTCAGCATCGTGAAGAACAGGATGATAGCCAGCGGCGTATAAAGGTTGACGGCCAGCGCCGGATGCTCCGCGCCCAAGACCTTACTCCGCCGCCACGAGAATGTGATCGTCCGCCGCGCGATAGCCCTTCGGCTTGGCGACGTGGTTATAGGTCTCGCCCGGCTTACCCAAGAAAACCAGGAGCTTGGCCCCGATGCCCGGCGCGTGGACCGCGTCGATCAGCAATTGCTTGAAACCGAATGCCCAGATGGTGAAGGGGTTGTTCGAGTTCACGTCCTTGGTGATGCCGAACTTGATCTTCTCCTCGTTCGGCAGAATGAACGTGCCGAGGAGCCGATCGAAGATCATGGTCATGCCGCCGTAATTCTTATCCATATATTGCGGATTGCACGCATGGTGGATCGAATGGTTGACCGGCGAGCAGAACCAGCGGTCGAACCAGCCCATGCTGCCGATCCGGCGCGTATGGATGAAAGTCTGGAACGAGATGCCTTTCGACATCAGCAGGAACGCGATCGGCGAAAAACCCAGCAGGCCCATCGGGATCACGCACAAGGCCTTATAGGCGAAGGTGCCCGGCGGTAGGCGCCACGAGGTGAAGAACTCGTATTCGCGCTGACTGTGATGGATCGAATGATCCGCCCACAAGATGCGAACCTCATGCCCCATCCGATGGTAGATATAGTGCCAGAACTCACCCGCCAGGAAATAGAGCGGGATGGTGTAGAGATTGAACGGGATGTGCCAATGGCTGAGCCGCTGGCCGAGATAAAGCCCCGCCAGGATCAAGCCGTTTCCCCAGATGCCGTCGATCAGAATAGAGTGCAGGAACAGCACAAAATTGGCCGGTGCATCGTGCGGCACCAGCGGGCGAGGCGTCTCATCCTTACGATGTTCCCACCAAGCCAAGGCGCGCAGCATGATCTCCGAGGCAATCACGAGCCCTAGAATGGCAGCGGTGCCCTGAGCCCAGAATTTCAGGAACTCCGCGACTTCGGGTTCTCCGATATTGGTGATGCCCGACCAATCCATCATGCTTCCTCCCCCGACGATGCAAGCGGTGCCCATCGTCATCAGCACACGCCTGAACCGAATATATGGTGCAACACGCTGTCGCGTCAAGCGATCCTTCATTGTTTGCTGTCAACCGACAATCTTACTGCCGCGCCTTATATGCACGCAATTGAATTGAATAGACGTCGGCGATCTGATGCGCGGCGTCGATGGCCGCGTCGGCGTTCGCCTGCCATTGCAGCTTGACCTCGGGCTTGGTGTCCGGCGGCGCATTCTTGATCTGCTGGGCAACGCAGGCTTCGTAGGTCTGGAGTATATTGACGTATTTCTGCAGCGCGTCGTGTCCCTCCTTCATGTCTTCGTCGCTGGCCGTCGCGCCTTGCGGCATCGCCGGCGCACGGGGCGGATCCGCGCAGGCGGCGCCCGCGGCCGGCCCAAAGGCGAAAGCGAACAGAATGACGGCGCCGGCCGCAGCCGTGCCTCGCAGGACATTCGACATAGACACACCCGAAAGAGAAGAAACGGCGCGATGCTAACGGGTCTCGGAGCGAACGCCAACATCGCACTTACGACCGGCACCGACCCTGCACCTACCGTTCGGGATATTACCGGACCGTGCCCATCGCCTCCGAGATGCGTTGGGCCAGTTCGGTCAGTTCGGGTTCGTCATGAGTGGGCAGCTCATCGCCGCTTGCGCCCCGTTCTATGGCTTCGACCGCCGCTTCCAGCGACAGCACCACACGATCGGCACGGGTTTCGGCGCGGGCATGCTCGATCCGGGCTGCGTCCTGCTCCATGCCCCAAAAAGCCGCGATCAGGCAGATTTCGGATCCGATGCGCCGCCGGAACCGGCGGGCCAGATAGCGGGCATGAGGCACGGCTTCAGCGTCGAGATACGACAGGCAAACGGTCTTGATTCGTTGAGGATCGATTTCGGGAAGTGCGACCTCGATCGCCGAGGCGTAGGGAAGGGTCACCACCTTGCGTCCGTCCTTTTCCAGCAGGATGGCGAGTAGAGCGGCAGCTGCCTCGTCCAGCGCGCTGCGCCCCGCCGCGCAGATCACAACCTCCGAGTCAGGAGCCGCAGCAGTATCGCCTTTCTTCACCTTGCCTACGGGCTTCGCCGATGCCTTGCGGTCCAGCTCCAAATTCGCGACGACCGCCATAACGCCGTCCGCGACCTGGACCACATGATCGCTGTCCAGCACGCCGCGCAAGCGGTCGCGTTCGGCCAGCAGCAACGACCGAAGCACCACCTCGTCCAGGAATTGGGGAATCGACTGGGTTTTGACGAAGTCCTCAGCCTGGCTCGTCGCCTCGTCGGCGTGGCCCGCCAACAGCCGTTGATAAAAGGCCTCTTCGGGTTTGAGCGCCGCCTGGTTGCCGAGCAATATGTCGAGAAAGGCCAGTTGCGGGACGTATCGCCCGATCACGGCGATGCAGACGGTCAGCGGCGTGGCCAACAGCAGGCCGATCGTGCCCCAGAGCCAAGTCCAGAAGATAGCGGACACGACCAGCGCCACGGCCGACAGCCCGGTGCTCGAGCCATAAAGCCAAGGCTCAAGCACGTTGCCGGTTAAAAGTTCAAGGCTCAGAAAAATGCCGGCTGTCCAGAACAGCATTCCCCAGCCCGGATCGACCGCGAAGGCAAGAGCAAGCGGCAGAATCGACGCGGCCACGATCCCCAGATACGGAATGAAGCGCAAGACGGCGGCGAGTCCGCCCCAAAGGGCGGCGTTGGGGAGGCCAAGGGCGAACAGAGCGATCGTGACCACGACCCCGAAGCCGGTATTGACCAGGGTCTGCAGCAGCAGATAGCGGCTGACCCGCGTCCCCGCCTCATCCATTGCCATCGTCGTGCGGTGCAGATCCCGGACGCCCGCCAAACGAATGACCCGATCGCGCAGCGTCTCCTTTTCCGCCAGGAAGAAGACGATGAACAGCAGGATCAGTCCGATATCCGAAACCGGTTCGATCAGAGGGCCGACGACGGCGCGCACGATATCAACAGGCGTCAGGTCGGGGTTCTGGATTTCCACCGCGATCGGCTTGCCATCGGCAGGGTTCGCGGGAAGCGTGTCACGGCCGCGTCCGTTCCTTACCGACGCCGGCTCGTTCTGGTGGGACGGCTTGCTGAGGCTACGCAGGAACGCCGTTCCGCGATCCAGCATGGCGCGAGACGGAAGGGCGCTGGCGACACCGTTGATCTTATTTTCTATATTAACTTGATAGGCCGGAATATTGACCGCCAGCCGTCCGACCTCGGCTGTGACGATATAGGCGAAGGCGACGACCGCCAGCAGAACAGGCGCCACGACTGCGATGATCGCAGGAATCCGCCCGAGATGCCGGCGCCGCAGCCAACCGACCGGCGGGCCGAGAGAAAAGCTGATCAGGATGGCGATGGCGATGGGAATGGCGATGCCACGGCCGAGATAAAGCGTCGCGGCAACCGCTGCAACGATCAGCAGCGTTTCGGTCCCCGACCCGTCCGCCGATCCGCGATCGCTTCGACGTGTCCTGAGCAATCGCCGCGCCATGAACATACCCCCGATCGGCGCCGCAAGACGCGATTCAAGCACAAGTTAAGGCCCCGCGCCGCCTTGGGGGTGCCGGACCTTAACCTCTCAATAACACATCAGCACGGGGGTTTGAGCCGTTGTACCGCCGAGGGGCGCTTTTTTATGCCGTCCGAAAGCTGTTCAGGGTCCAACGGCCTGGGGTCCTATAATGAATCAGGCGGAGTTGGCGGCTCCGCCGGCGACCGTGTCGCCGCGCAGCCAGGCCATCAGTTCCTGCAGCAGACGGTCCCACAGCTCCATTGTCGCGCGGATATGATTGACGGTCACGCCGGCGGCGGCAATGACATCCATGTCCATCACGATGAAATCATCTACCTTGTGCAAACGTGCGAAGCGCTTGTTGCGGTTCCAGTCATTGACCCGCTCGATCGGGAAATCGCCCTCGATCTTGATGACCGTCAGATAGGTGAAATCGAGGAAGCCTTCGACCGGCGCGGGCGCGCGATTGCCCATCCGCACATTGAAGCTGATGCCGCCGGTGGCGCTGGCGATCAGTGGCGTGCCGTTATTGTCGGCGCGATGCTCGGTCCGGTAGCCGGCGCTCTGCATGATCTCGCCCAATTGCTCGGGAGACACCGCCATGATTTGGGCTTCGGCCATAAAACTCGCTCCGAAATCGTTAGTTGGGTTCGTTAAGAAGCAGGACGCTTCGTTAAAGAAGTTAAGGGCGGCTCATTACCACCCGTTATCCCGGATTGCCAGAGCCGAGGTGCCAAAAACCGCCCTAGGGCTTCGCCCAACCGGCATGTTTGGCTAGGAAATGCGCGAATTCCACACGCATTTCCTGATCCTCGGGGGCACCGCCGAAGCCGCCGTGCGGCATCGCTTCCCAGACATGAAGCTCGGTCTCGAGGCCTGCGCGCCGCAGCGCTCGGTGAATTCGAGCCGAGTTCGACAGGAACACATCGCGCGTGCCGGTCTGGATGAAGGTGGGTGGAAAACCTTTGGTGAAATCGCCGAATAGGGGCGACAGGTACGGGTCGGCCAGATCGGCCCCGTTGGCGTAGAGCGCGTTCATCTCAGGCAGCCCGCCCCGCAACACCACATCGATATCCCGGTTGGTGTGGAATGTGTCGCCTGATTCGGTGAGGTCGACCTCAGGCGTGAACAATCCGATCGCTGCTGGCAGCGGCAGGCCGAGATCGCGGATCTTGAGAGGGACCGCCGCCGCCAGATTGCCGCCGCCAGATGCTCCTGAAATCACGATCTGGTCGGGCCGGTAAGTCTTCAGCAATTCGCGATAGACCGCGACGCAATCGTCCAGTGCAGCCGGATAGGGATGGTCGGGTGGGTTGCGGTAATCGACCGCGAAGACCTTGCAGCGATTGGCGAATGCCTCCATCCGGGCAAACAGGCCCGTGGCCTCACCGGCCAGCAGGACCAAACCGCCGCCATGAAAATAGAGCAGCGCCTTGTCGCGGTTCTCCGTCGGAACTACCTCGGGCTCGGTCACATAGACCATTACGCCGGCCAGGATTTCGGCCGCGAACTTGACCGGCAATGCCATCAGCGGGTCGCGCATCATCGCCGCCATGCCAGTGTTCATCTGTTCGATACGAGCGTGCCAGCCGGCTTTGTCGTGCAGCGGGGGAAAGGGCGGCGTCGCCGGGCGGTCCATGGCGAGCGACGCCTGCGCCTCCAGGCTGATCGATTTGGGCAAGGGAATAACACGCTCGGTCAGACGAAGCCCATCCGTCGCAGTCGTGCCAGCGGCATAATCGTCCATGATCTTCCCCCAAAGTCGATCGCCCGACCCAGTGGCGCCGCCTATCACGGCCCTATCGGGATTTTCATCAACCTAGTTGGACGCGCGGACCATTGTCCATCGATGAATCGATGCCTTCGCAGCGCTTGCCATTTGGCCCGATGTCGCGGAAGCTTCGGTCTGCCTTCCATAATCCGACGCCAGGAACCCGATGCAGCCTCAAAAATCCCTCTTTGCCGTCAAGAGTTACGAGGATGTGTGCGCGGACGGGGAGGCAGGCGAGCATAAGCTGAAACGGGTGCTGGGACCGGTCAACCTGGTCGCGCTCGGCATCGGCGCGATCATCGGGGCGGGGTTGTTCTCGTTGACCGGCGTCGCGGCAGGCGAAAATGCCGGCCCGGCGGTCGTTCTGTCCTTCATCATCGCGGCAATCGGCTGCGGCTTAGCTGGCCTGTGCTATAGCGAACTGGCCTCGATGATCCCGGTATCGGGCAGCGCCTACACCTATGCCCAGGCGACGATGGGCGAGCTGGTGGCTTGGATTATCGGCTGGGATCTGGTGCTGGAATATGCCATCGGGGCGGCGACCGTGTCGGTCAGCTGGTCGCGCCATCTGGTCGAACTGTTCGACAGCCTGGGCATCCCGATCGCCACGATCATTCCCATCGGTGGGGTCAACGTCAATCTCGGCGCCATCGCCGTCATCGTCGCCATCTCGCTGCTGCTGATGCGCGGGATCGGCGAATCCGCCAAGGCGAACATGGCCATCGTTATCGTGAAGGTGGCGATCGTCATCGCCGTCATCAGCGTCGGCGCGTTCTATGTCAAACCATCCAATTATGTGCCGTTCATCCCGCCCAATACCGGCACGTTCGGCGAGTTCGGCATTAGCGGCATCTTTCGCGCCGCCGGCATCATCTTCTTCGCCTATATCGGCTTCGACGCGATCTCAACCACCGCGCAGGAAGCCAAGAACCCACAGAAGGACATGGTGAAGGGAATCATGGGGTCGCTGATTATCTGCACGATCCTCTATATCGCCTTCTCGCTGGTGCTGGTTGGCATGGTTAATTACCAGGCGCTGAAGGGTGATTCGGCCCCGACCGCAACGGCGATCAACATGACGCCCTTCCCAATCCTGAAGGTGTTGGTGAAGTTCGGCATCGTCGCCGGTCAGACTTCAGTGATCTTGGTGATGCTGCTGGGCCAGTCGCGTGTGTTCCGCGCCATGTCGGCCGACCGGCTGCTGCCCAAGATCTTCAGCGACATCCACCCGACCTGGCGGACGCCCTGGCGTTCCAACATGCTGTTTATGGTCTTCGTCAGCCTGTTCGCCGGCTTCATCCCGATCTCGGTATTGGGCGAGATGACCTCCATCGGCACCCTGCTCGCTTTCGTCATCGTCTGCATCGGTGTCATCGTCCTGCGCCGGACCCGGCCCGACCTGCCTCGCCCGTTCCGCACGCCCTGGGTCCCCGTCATTCCGATCGCCGGCGTCATCGTCTGCATGTCTATGATGGTGGCGCTGGATATCGGCACCTGGATACGGCTGGTCATCTGGCTGCTGATCGGCTTCGCCGTCTATTTCGGCTATAGCCGCCGCCAACGCGGCGGTCCGGCGGCGCTGCCGCACCCAGCGGAGTAGGATCACGCCGGGTCTTCGATCACCGGCTCTCCGCCCAGCATGCGGACCATCCTGTATATCTCTTGGGCAACGGCATCCAGCACACCGGCATCCGTTCCACGCGCCACCAGACTGACGCCGAACTGGCCGGCGCGAAACCAGGGATAGCTGCCGATATCGACATCCGGGTACAGCGCCTGGATCGCGCTGAGCGGTTCGGCCAGCACGCTTTCGGCGATCTGGCACGCGATGGCGCGGGTCAGCACGACAGGCCCCCCCGCCAGGCTAGGCACGATTCCGTCCACCATGGCGCGCATGATTGCCGGTACTCCAGCCATGACGAAAACATTCTCCATGCGGAAACCTGGCGCCGCCGACACCGGATTGTTGATCAATCTGGCCCCTTCCGGCACGCGCGCCATGCGCAGCCGGGTTGGAGTCACCTGGCCTTCGCCGTAATGCTGTTCCAACCGAGCCGCGGCTTCGGGATCAATGACTAGCGCTCGTCCGAACGCCTTCGCCATCGCCTCGGCGGTAATGTCGTCATGGGTCGGCCCAATACCGCCCGTGGTAAAGACGTATGTGTAGCGCGCGGACAGGGCCTGGACAGCCGCGACGATCTCACTCTCGATATCCGGCACCACCCGCGCCTCCCCGAGGCGGATGCCTTTGGCGGTCAGCCGCCCGGCGATCCAGTTCAGATTGGAATCCTGGGTGCGGCCCGATAATATTTCATTGCCGATAATAAGGATGGCTGCGGTCGGCGCCGGTGCGTCAGAGGACATATGCGCAATCTATTCTTGTTTCACTGCCTCGGGCGATCCAAATCTTGATCCCGCTCGCCGGTTGGCCGATGGTGCAGGGAATATTTTCCAGTTGAGCATTCGATGAACCGTCAATCCGCCCATCGCGAGCCCGCGCACGACCCAGCGGTCGTCATTCACGGCCCGGCCGATTTCGCCGCGATGCGGATCGCCGGACGGCTGGCGGCCGAATCGCTCGATTTCATCACGCCTTATGTGAAGCCCGGTGTAACCACCGCTGAACTCGACCGGCTCTGCGAGCAGTTCCAGCGCGACCGCGGCGGCATCCCCGCGCCTCTCGGCTATAAGGGCTATCCCAAGTCGGTCTGCATCTCGATCAACCATGTCGTCTGTCACGGCATTCCGGGCGACCGGAAGCTGCTTGACGGCGATATCGTCAATATCGACGTCACGCCGACGGTTGACGGTTGGCACGGCGATTCCAGCCGGATGTATCTGGCGGGCGACAAGATCCCTTTGCGGGCCCGCAAGCTGGTCGATGTCACCTACGACGCGATGATGCGCGGCATTGCGATGATCAAGCCTGGCGCGACATTGGGCGACGTCGGGCACGCGATCCAGAGCTTCGTCGAATCCCACCGCTTTTCGGTGGTGCGCGATTTCTGCGGACACGGCACCGGCAAGATCTTCCACGAAGCGCCGTCGGTGCTACATTACGGCCGTCCCGGCGAGGGGCTGGTGTTGAGGCCCGGCATGATCTTCACCGTCGAGCCGATGGTGAATATCGGCCGGCATGAGGTGAAGATCCTCGATGACGGCTGGACCGCCGTGACCCGCGACCGGTCGCTTTCGGCACAGTTCGAACATACAATCGGCGTGACCGATACCGGCGTCGAAATATTCACCCTCTCGCCCGCGGGCCTCACCAAGCCGCCCTACATCTCCCACAGAGCGTGATGCAAAGGCCGGCGTGACGCAGAGCTTAGCCGCCGCCACGTCGGACGAGGCCGAGCCCGGTCATATCGGGCATCGGCAAAGGCAGCGCGACCGCTTCATGACAGGCGGGGCCTACGCGCTGCCCGATTACGAATTATTGGAACTGCTCCTGTTCGCCGCCATCCCGCGCAAGGATGTGAAACCGCTGGCCAAGCAGCTCATCCGCCGCTTCAAGGATTTTGCCGGCGTGATCAGCGCGTCACCCGCCGCGCTCGGCGCGGAGGATCTGTCAGATAACTCCATCGCCACATTGAAACTGGTCCAGGCCGGCGCGCTGCGGCTTGGGGGCAGCATGTACTCGACCGGCCGGTCCTGTCGCCCTGGACGGCGCTAATCGAATATTTGCGCGCGGCGATGGCGCA